>NZ_JBLLLQ010000005.1:118651-180578 GCF_047737915.1 Lysinibacillus sp. NPDC056185 | reverse complement strand
AAAGCCCGATTGGTGAAGACTAATAATCAGTGGGGTTGAAGAAAACCCCACTGATTAAAGTTTCACTTTATCCCGCATTAACGGGCAGTAATTGATCTGTACCGAAAGCGGAGCGTCAAGTACAAGACTCCCACTTCACACATGCAGAGAAATTTACTGCCCGTAAAAGCCCGATTGGTGAAGACTAATAATCAGTGGGGTTGATGTTAACGTTTCCTTTATCTTGAATACAAAAAATAGCATGCCAGAAGTTACTTCTAGCATACTATTTTTATAGGTATTTTATTAACGAGTATACCATTTTCCTCCGGCTGCTTTCTCAAGACGATTCATAATTGCAGCTCCTACACCTTCAGTCGATGTAGTAGTCGCAAGGATAATTGTAGCTGTTGTTTTATCGCAAGCTCTTAGAGCATGATACAATGTTGCACCCATTTCTTCTTTACTACCGGCCTCTCCTACTGAGAAATAAAAATCAGCCTTGCTATCAGCAAAGCTAGCTGGTGCAAGTAACGCTACTCTATGCCCTTGTTTTTGTAATTGATGTACAGCCTCATGGACTTTCTCCAAATCACAATCGATTAATAGCACAGGGGCGTTAGGAGCATAGTGTGTATATTTCATACCAGGGGCTTTTGGAGTAGCCTCTAATTTCTGCTCTATTTTTGAAGGTTGCAGTACTTGACCAATCTTAGCCTCTAACATTTCCTTCGTAATTCCGCCTGGACGCAAAATTACTGGAGGTTCGTGTGTAACATCTAACACTGTGGATTCAAGTCCAATCCCAGTAGAGCCTCCATCTAAAATATAAGGTATGTACCCTCCCAAATCATCTTGAACATGTATTGCTTCTGTAGGACTTGGCTTTCCACTACGATTAGCACTCGGCGCAGCAAGTGGCTTTTTTAATTGTTGAAGTAAGGCAAGCGCAACTGGATGATCCGGCATACGAATGCCGACAGTCGATAGACCAGCTGTCACACTATCCGCCAGCACATTTGGCTTAACGGGCATTACAAGTGTTAGTGGACCCGGCCAAAATAAATCCATGCATTTTTTGGCTACTTCAGAAATATGCTCTATATAAAGTTCAGCTTCCTCTTGCGTGCCAATGTGGACAATTAGCGGATTGTCAGAAGGACGACCTTTTGCTTCAAATATCTTTTTGACTGCCGTGTCATTTGTTGCAACAGCTCCTAGGCCATAAACCGTTTCTGTTGGAAATGCCACGACCTCACCTGCATTTAAGATATCCACAGCTTGTGTATAATTTGTCCGACTATTCACATTACTGTCCACAATCTTGCAAACGGTTTCCATAATTAAAACCTTCCTTCAATTATTCGTTTTTACTGAATTATCCACATAATGTTTATAACTTACGAAAAATTGTGCATAAGTTGTCTGAATTCGTGAACAATTCATTCAAAAAGACCTTTAATCCATTCCCATATAAAAAATGTAACGTGTTCCTTCTCTTCTTTCACTTCTTCTTTTACTTCTTCTTTCGCTTCTACTTTATCAGGCTCACAAATTGATGGGAATACGCTACACCACCAGTTATCACCACGTGCATCACCGATTTTCACGACAATCGAATGATACAAATTTTGTGGATAAAGTACAGCGTCCTTTCTCTTTGGTGGAAATAAGTTATCCCCAAGTACAACTTGTGTATCCAGCTGTGGATAATTTTCTTTTATTTCTGCTTCAATTTCTCGTTTTAATAAAAGTATTTGCTCGTTATCCACAGTTTTAGCTCCAGCACTAGCTACTACTTGTGTAAAATAGGGCTTTAAATTTTTGACAAGCTGTTCTTTTTCAAGCTGATCCTGATTCGTATTACTATTGGCAATAACACGTATACGAAAATCATTTTCTTGCTCATGATTGATAGACGCTTTCGCAAAACCTACTAATGTTGGAATATATAAAACACATAATTGTAAAGCAATCGCAATAAATACTAATCTTGCAAAAGCTAGAATGATATTTCGTTTAGGTAATCTAATAATCTTGTATTCGTTTAACATAAAAATCCCTCCTTGCTCAACATTGTTGGCAAGAAGTAGATACTTTATACATGAATTTCACAAAAAATCATTCGAGGCTTACCATTTATATCTTTTTCTATCGAAACTGTAGCCTGCGGAAAACTATTTTTAAAGAATTGAGCCACCTGCTCTCCTTGTGTATAACCGATTTCAAGACCAATGAGCGCGGGTTTATTCATAAGGGACGGAAGCTGCTCAGCCAACTTTCTATATAAAATAAGTCCGTCTTCTTCTGCAAAAAGAGCACTATGCGGTTCATGCTCTAGCACGGTACTCGACATCTCTTTCGCCTCATCAAAAGCAATATACGGTGGATTCGATAACACGATATCAAATTTCTCACCTGCCAGAGGTTTCGTTAAATCCCCTAGTCGAAAATCAATATCCGCTGCTAATCTTTGTGCATTTCTTTGTGCTGTAGTTAAAGCAGCTTCGGATAAATCAGTAGCTACGACTGTTAGCTCTGGACATTCTAGCTTCATAGAAATAGCAATTGCACCACTACCAGTTCCGATGTCTGCAAGCTTCACTGCTTGATCATTAAATATTTTGTTCATACGATTAATTGTTCCAAGCACTAATTCTTCGGTCTCGGGCCTTGGAATAAGTACTGACTCATCGACAATAAATGAACGGCCATAAAATTCTTCACTACCGAGGCAATACTGTACAGGTCGTCCACTTACATGCTCTTCGATGAGTTCTTTAAATTTTTCTTTTTGTTCAGCCGTTAATTTATCTTGAAGGTGTAACATTACTTCTGAATAGCTAGTGCCAAGTATATGCTGCATGACAATACGTGCTGCCGTTTCCTCACGATCATTATCCACTAAAAAAGAAGAAGCCCATTGAAGGGCCTCCATTACACTATTATAGGTCATCATTTAATCGCTCTAGCTTTGATGCTTGCTCCTCTAAAATGAGCGCATCAATAATTTCGCCTAGTCTACCTTCGACGATTTGATCTAGTTTTTGAATCGTTAAACCAATACGGTGGTCTGTTACACGGTTTTGTGGATAATTGTATGTGCGAATACGCTCAGAGCGATCGCCTGAACCTACAGCTGATTTACGTGTGGCATCGATTTCCTTTTGTGCTTCTTGCAAATACATATCAGCAACACGAGCACGTAGAATTTTCATTGCCTTTTCACGGTTTTTAATTTGTGATCGTTCATCCTGCATCGAAACAACAACACCTGTCGGTAAGTGAGTCATACGGACAGCTGACATCGTAGTATTTACCGACTGACCACCGGCACCAGAAGATGCAAAAGTATCAACTCGGATATCTTTTTCATGGATTTCAACATCTACTTCTTCAACCTCAGGTAAGCAAGCTACTGTCGCTGTCGATGTATGAATACGGCCTTGAGATTCTGTTGCAGGTACACGTTGTACACGGTGCGCACCATTTTCAAATTTGAATTTTGAATATGCACCTTGACCGTTAATCATAACAATAACTTCTTTATACCCGCCCATTGCGTTTGGCGTCGCTTCCATTATGTCAATTTTCCAGCCTTGTGTCTCTGCGTAACGAGAGTACATACGGAACAAATCACCAGCGAAAATATTCGCCTCGTCTCCACCTGCTGCTCCACGAATCTCCATAATAACGTTTTTATTATCATTAGGGTCTTTCGGAATTAATAGAATGCGTAAACGTTCTTCTAACTCTTCTTGCTGTTCTTTTAGTAGATTGAATTCTTCTTTCACCATCTCGTGCATATCAGGATCTTTTTCACTATCTAGCATTTCACGTGTTTCAGCTAATTGCTCTTTTACATTTTTATATTCACGATAAGCATCTACAGTTTCCTGGATATCTGATTGTTCTTTAGAATATTCACGTAGTTTTTTACTATCATTCACAATATCTGGATCACTCAAAAGCTCTGTTAGCCTTTCGTAACGATCCTCCACTGCTTGTAATCGATCGAACATGGATTTCACCTCTATTAAGTTTTTATGAAGTTTGCTCTTTAGTAATTGCAGAGAAACTTTAAATTAGAATTACGCTAAGCGCGTAAGAATATTTTTTGAACATTTTTCATTCCCACTACTTAGTATAAGGAAATTTCCGCATGTATGCTACTTTTTCTTAGGTCTATCAACTGAATCTTTGTGCATTATAGCGGCGGATGCGTGTGACATTTTCGACAAACCGGATAGTAGGAATCATTTCCTCCAATTTGAATTTGATCACCTGTATAAACAGGCTTTCCACTTTCATCAACACGTAAATTCATTGTCGCTTTTTTATGACAGAACCAGCAAATCGTCTTCATTTCCTCAATTTTATCTGCATATGTAAGCATGTACTGACTGCCTTCAAATAACTCATTTTGGAAATCGTTTTTTAGACCGAAGCCCATGACTGGAATATCTAACTCATCTACGATATAGGCTAACTGCAAAACATGCTCTTTTTTTAGAAATTGTACTTCATCAACAAGTACGCAATATGGTTTTACAGCATTGTTTTTTACTAGCTCAAAAATATTTGTATCATCATTAACAGGAATGGCTTGTTGACGTAAGCCTACTCGACTTGAGATAAAGCCTACTTCATCTCGCGTATCTATGCCTGGTGTAAACATCATTACAGGTTTTTGTTGTTCTTCATAGTTATGCGCAACTTTTAGAATTTCTATAGATTTACCACTATTCATTGCACCGTGTTTAAAATATAGCTGTGCCATTTTGTCTTCTCCCTTTCTTCATGTCGATCTGGATACTGAAAAGACTCGCATCAGGGTTTCTTAACTTCTTTCATCAGAAGTCTCCCACCTCTATAGATGTTGAGATGAATACGGATTTAATCTACTTTTCAACGGGTGTCCAAATGCCCCCTGAAAGAAGTTAAAGCCTCCGGCGGATGTCACGGAATCGGAAAGGAGTTCTTTGTGCAAGCACAAAGCCGATATCGGACGCAATTATGCCGAGGCATAATTGATTATACTGAAAAAAATACCTGCCAAGCACATGCTTGGCAGGTATTAAACTAACATTAGTTTTTAAGACCGTATTTTTTGTTGAAACGATCCACGCGACCATCAGCAGACGCGAATTTTTGACGGCCAGTATAGAATGGGTGACATTCGTTGCAGAACTCGACAACGATGTTTTCTTTTACTGAACCAGTTTTGAAAGAATTACCGCAAGAGCAAGTTACTGTTGCTTCTTTGTAATCTGGATGAATTCCTTGTTTCATATTCGTTTTCTCCTCTCGCCCTGAACCATCTGGAACAGAGTATTATCGAACTGTACCTTACATAGCCCGAATATGTCGGCTACATATGTACACGTTGCATACTTTGCTATATTATCATATAAAATATACATTTGACAATAGTTAATGATTAGTTATTTATAACAAATAATTTAAATATCGCCCTATTGCAGAGTCAATAATAAAAGAGAAAATAATTTTAGATAAAATACCTGCTACTACTAAATAGAAAATAAAACCATAAAAACTATCAATAGTTTTAGATTTATTACTTAACAACTTAATAATGACAAAAATAGGGATGATTCCAATAACTAATGCAACCCCACCGTATATCATCATTATTGAATACTTAAATGATTTAAATAACCCAAATAAAATACTTAAAACCGCAAAGGCTATAGGTAGTGTATAATAGTTTCCTATTTTACTAATAACATTTGTAAAACTTTGACTTTCTGAAAATAGCTTTGAGGTTAAGAATATACCTAAGACACTTATTGCTATTAGTAAAGATATTAATAATGACATATAAAAGAATACTTGAATAAAAGATGGACTAAAGCTTTCGAAGAAACCAAATCCTCCAGAAAAGAAATTTTTCGTTAATAAGTATACTGATATTGCTGTTAATACAACATAGATAATCATACTAGCAAGACTATTTTTCCAAGTAGCTTCTACATTAAAATTTGCGGATGGCATTTTTAATTGTTCTAAAAAATAATTAAAGTATAACTTAGAATTCTTTTTAATTAATTCCATTTGCTCATTATTTTGCGTAGTTCCCTGAACAGTCTGATCATCATCACTCATGCTATCCATTGTTGCTGCTTGTTCACGTGCAGCATTTTCAAATGGAGTCCCACATTTCCCACAGAATTTTCCTTCTTCCTGTGAATGACCACATGTTATACAGTCTTTCATAAACACACCTCATTATAATTTTGTCTTTTTCGTATCTAAATCAACAATCATACGAAAAGACCTATTTCTTTTACGTTCATAATTAGTAGAACTGTAGTAGCTGGGGATTTATCGAGGGGCTATTTCTTGATGATGCTGAGGATTTATTTCGGTTCATTTTCCTCAGATTTTTTTGTAGAGTAATTACCACAGTTTATACAAAATAATACTTCTCCACTTTTTACTCCCTTCATTTTTCATAAAATCCCATTACTGAGCATAATCCCCTGTATATTGTAACAAAATTATACAATACAAATTTATGAAATAATAGATTAAATTATTATGATTATAATCAGCTCAGCACTTTAATGTGTGGTCATTTCTGTTCCGACTGGGAATAGATTTCTTATAATTTCAAACTAACAAATAGAACATCAAAAAAATCACCATCGACTATTGCTAGTCAACGGTGATTCATGTTTATAGTAAGCCCTTACCTTTAGTAGCTTTTTTCATATCTTCATTTAACTTTTCAAAGAATTCTTCATTTGAATTTGTCGTACGTAATTTTTTCATGAAGCGCTCCGCGAAATCAGGTGCGTCCGAGAATGTTTTACGAATTGCCCATAGCTTTTCAAGTTGCTCAGGCTCAAGCAGAAGCTCTTCCTTACGTGTACCTGAACGGCGGATATCAAGCGCAGGGAAAATACGACGCTCTGCTAATTGGCGATCAAGGTGAAGCTCTAAATTACCTGTTCCTTTAAATTCTTCATAAATGACCTCATCCATGCGAGATCCTGTATCCACTAAAGCTGTTGCTAAAATTGTTAAGCTACCGCCTTCTTCAATATTACGTGCAGAACCGAAGAATCGTTTTGGTCTATGGAAGGCAGCAGGATCAATACCGCCTGAAAGCGTACGACCGCTCGGAGGAATAACTAAGTTATACGCTCGAGCTAAACGTGTAATAGAGTCCATTAAAATAATAACATCACGCTTATGCTCAACTAAGCGTCGTGCACGTTCTAATACAATTTCTGCAACTTTCACATGATTTTCTGGAACCTCATCGAAAGTCGAGCTCACTACATCTGCATTCACAGAACGTTCGATATCAGTTACTTCCTCAGGGCGTTCGTCAATAAGTAAGACAATTAACTCTGCATCCGGATAATTTGTTGTAATAGCATTCGCGATTTCTTTTAATAATGAAGTTTTCCCTGCCTTTGGTGGTGCAACGATCAATCCACGTTGCCCAAAGCCTACAGGTGCCACTAAATCCATAATACGAGTCGATAAATTACGTTGTGTTGTTTCAAGCTTAATTTGGCGATCAGGATATAAAGGCGTTAATGCAGGAAAATGCACACGTTCCTTTGCTACTTCTGGGTCTTCGCCGTTAACAGCATCCACCTGTAGTAGTCCATAATAGCGTTCGTTTTCTTTAGGTGGACGTACTTTACCAGATACCTTGTCCCCATTTCGTAAGTCAAAGCGACGAATTTGAGACGCAGAAATATAAATATCTTCTTTACTTGGAGAATAGTTAATTGGTCGAAGGAAGCCAAAGCCCTCTTGCGAAACAATTTCTAGTACACCTTCCATAAAGAAATAGCCCTCTTGCTCCGAACGTGTTTTCAAAATAGCAAATATTAATTCTTTTTTCGTTAGCTTGCTATAATATGAAATTTTGTATTGGCGTGCAAGGGCGTAAAGCTCTTTTAACGTCATGTTTTCTAATTGAGCGATTGTCAATGCAGACATATGCACAACTCCAGTCTTTTTCAAAATATAATTGCTGTTTTTGGGGTTAACAAAGAAGTTTTTTTTACGATAGGCTCTGTAGTCTATTCGTACCTGTCAGCTTGAATCAGAGCGATAGGTACTTGAATTAACTATGCAAAACAATGAAGCATAATATAGCCTTATAAAACTATGGGATGGTTGAAAATTTAGAAGAAGGTACCTAGCGCAAAAAGATGCACTAGGTATATTTTAGAAGAAATTTTTATTAATAGCTAGGTTTTTTATCAAGAGCGTGACGACCTTCTACAAAACGCACAGTTCCAGATTTAGCTCGCATAACAACTGAATGTGTTAATGCATAGGCTCCTTTATACTGCACACCTTTTAAAAGCTCACAATCTGTTACAGCAGTCGCTGCAAAAATAGCATCGTCACCTTTAACTAGGTCATCTAAATAAAGAACTTTCTCTACATCTACACCCATTTTTTTGCAACGTTCTAACTGTTCCTCATCTTCTGGGACTAGCTTCGCTTGGAAGTCTCCACCTAGACATTTTAATGCAACAGCTGAAATTACACCCTCTGGTGCACCACCTGTACCAAACATAATATCAATGCCAGTTTCATCAAAAGCAGTATTGATAGCTGCTCCAACGTCGCCGTCTTGAATAAATTTAATACGTGCTCCAGCTTCTCGGATTTCATCAACAATTGCTTGGTGACGTGGTCGATCTAAAAGTGTAGCTACTACGTCTGAAATATCTTTATTTTTAGCTTTTGCTACCTGTAATAAATTATACGTAACAGAAGCGTTAATATCTACCTTACCTGCTGCCTCTGGTCCTACTGCAATTTTTTCCATGTACATATCAGGTGCGTTTAACAGATTACCTTTATCTGCAATAGCAAGAACTGTCATTGCACCATTTGTACCCTTCGCTACAATATTTGTACCTTCTAATGGGTCAACTGCGATATCTACTTGAGGACCTCCATTACGTAGGCCAAGCTCTTCACCAATATAAAGCATTGGTGCTTCATCCATTTCGCCTTCACCAATCACCACTGTAGCATGCATTGGAATTGTATCGAACATTACACGCATCGCTGTCGTCGCTGCATCATCTGCCTCAATTTTCAAACCGCGACCCATCCATTTCCCGGATGCGATTGCTGCTGCCTCTGTTACTCGTACTACTTCCATCGATAAACTACGTTCCATTGTTTTATTTGCCTCCCGTTATCGGCATTTTTAATCGCCGAAACATTCAAATTACCTCTATTGTAACATAGTTAGTTCAAAACTTTTAGCTCTCATTATTCCTTTGCCTCTGCTACGCGGGCCATTATTGTTTCACGTCGAATATCAGCGCCTAAATCACGTAATTTCTCAATAAGTGAGCTATAACCACGCTCAATATGATAGATATCATGAATTTCCGTTTCACCTTCAGCTAACAGGCCTGCTAATACTAATGCGGCACCAGCACGAAGATCGGTAGCTGTTACAGTTGAACCATGTAATTTACTAGGCCCTGTAATAATAGCTGTATTGCCTTCAACGCGTGCATTGGAATTCAAACGACGAAGTTCATCAATATGCTTAAATCGAGCTGTATAGATTGTATCTGTTATCTTTGAGGAACCAAATGCTTGAGACATTAAAACAGAAAGTGGTTGCTGAATATCAGTTGGGAATCCAGGATACACTAATGTTTTCACATCAACGGCTTGCAATGTGGAGAGATCCGTTTTTGGCACAAAAATACTTTCTTCACCGATTTCAATTTTCACACCCATTTCACGAAGCTTTGCAATAATCGCCTCTAAATGCAATGGAATAACATTATCAATTGTAATGCCTTCACCTAAAGCGGCAGCCATAATCATAAATGTAGCAGCTTCAATACGATCTGGAATAATCGTATGCTCCGTACCATGAAGTTCCTCTACGCCTTCAATACGGATAACACTTGTACCTGCACCTTTAATATTAGCTCCCATGTTAGTGAGAAGAGTAGCTACATCAATAATTTCCGGTTCTTTTGCTGCATTTTCAATAACCGTACGTCCCTTCGCAAGGACTGCAGCTAACATAATATTAATTGTTGCACCAACACTGGCAACGTCTAAATATATTTTTGCGCCAATTAATTCATCAGCACGTAAATAAATTGCTCCATGCTCATTAGTGATTTTCGCACCTAATGCCTCAAAGCCTTTTATATGTTGGTCAATAGGACGCGGCCCTAAGAAACAGCCTCCTGGTAAACCAATCACAGCTTTTTTAAAGCGGCCTAGCATTGCTCCCATTAAGTAATAGGAGGCACGAAGCTTTTTCACGTTGCCGTTTGGTAATGGCAATGCAATCATTTCTGTCGGATCTATGGTCATTATGCCATCCTCAAATGACACTTCTCCACCGATTTCCTCTAATAATGCCTTTAACGTCCATGCATCAGAAATTTCTGGTATCCCTCCAATTGTCACTGGAGAGTTCGCCAAAATTGATGCTGGAATTAAGGCGACTGCACTATTTTTTGCACCACTAACTTTTATTGTACCCTTTAGACGATTTTCGCCTGTAATTTTATAAACATCCATTTCGCGTTCTCCCTCATGATTGGAAAGTAATTTTTCTGCAATTGGCTCACTATATAATCTTATTATTTGCCTTTTCTCTTATTCCAATCCGTTAAAAATCCTTCAATTCCTTTTTCCGTTAATGGATGATGGAAAAGTTGCTTTAATACTTTAAAAGGAGTAGTTGCAATATGTGCACCAGCAAGTGCTGCCGCTGTTACGTGCTGTGGATGACGAATAGATGCAGCGATAATTTGCGTATCGATATTATGGATTGTGAAAATATCTGCAATCGTTTCAATTAGTTCTACACCGTTTTGCCCCATATCATCGAGACGACCGATAAATGGTGATACATATGTAGCACCTGCACGAGCAGCCATTAATGCTTGGTTGGCACTGAAGATTAATGTTACGTTCGTTTTAATACCTTTGTCTGCAAAGAAGCGACATGCCTCTAAGCCAGCTGGAGTCATTGGCAGTTTAACTGTAATATTTGGAGCAATTTCAGCCAATTCTAAGCCTTCTTTAATCATACCTTCCGCATCTAGAGCAATTACTTCCCCACTCACTGAGCCATCTACAAGCTCTGTGATTTCACGAAGACGATCATGGAAAGAAACGTTCTCTTCTTTAGCAACTAACGATGGGTTTGTCGTAACACCTGATAAAATACCCCATGCGTGTGCTTCTTTAATCTCTTCAAAGTTTGCTGTATCAATAAAAAATTTCATTATATTCCCTCCTGATCACTGTTTGGCTCATTACCATAACGTGGGTTAATTTTCGTTCCGATTGGGCGCTTTCCTAGGGCCGTTCAGTTGGATCGGAAATCAACTATTATACATTACATTCGTTTTAACACAAATGCCATCCCCAACTTTTGGTGATGAACCCCATATTTAAATTTTCGCCAAAAATTTATCATTTCAAAAACAAGAGAAGGTCGATAACAGCATCAACACTTCTCTTATTTTGTGTATTCATCTGATCTTTTGTACTTTTAGATACAAAAATTATGCTTTTTGCGCACTACCAAATTCACGGATTTTCCCGATAACTGTTGTTTTAATCGCTTCACGTGCTGGAGCAAGGAATTTACGAGGGTCATAAACAACTTTATCTTTATCAAGAACTTCACGGATTACTTTAGTAGCAGCAATTTGATTTTCAGTATTGACGTTAATTTTTGCTGTACCTAATGAAATTGAGCGTTGGATATCTTTTGTTGGAATTCCTGTACCACCATGTAATACTAATGGTAAATCTGCTAATTTAGAGATTTCTTCCATTTCTTTAAAACCTAAATTTGGTTCTCCTTTGTAAGGACCATGTACAGAGCCTAGTGCTGGCGCTAAGCAATCGATATCTGTTAACTCAACCATTTTACGGCATTCCTCTGGATCAGCGTACATAATACCACCGATAACGCCATCCTCGTCACCGCCTACTGTGCCAAGCTCCGCTTCAACAGAAACACCTTTCGCATGAGCGTACTCAACTACTTTTGAAGTAGTCGCAACATTTTCCTCGAATGGATGATGAGATGCATCAATCATAACCGAAGTAAATCCTGCATCAATTGCTTCTTTACATTTTTCAAAGCTTGAACCATGGTCAAGATGAATAGCTACAGGTACTGTAGTGCCATAAGATTCCATCAAACCTTTTACCATGTGTACAACGGAGATGAATCCGCCCATATATTTACCTGCGCCTTCAGAAACGCCTAGAATAACTGGAGATTTTTCTTCTTGTGCTGCTTGTAAAATTGCTTGAGTCCACTCAAGGTTGTTGATGTTGAACTGACCAACCGCATAACCTTCTGCTTTTGCTTTAATTAACATCTCTTTCATAGATACTAATGCCATACTAAAAATCCTCCTCTTAGGACTATTCTTTTACATAGATATGCTATTCAATCATAGCAAAAACAAAGTAACCTGAAAAGCATTTCAGGTTACTTTGTTTTCTGCACGAAAGCGAAGTGCAACGGAGCGACAGTGCCAACCGCAGTGGAGTGCAACGGAACGAAGGTTTAGCCCCTGAAAAGCAAGGGCTGTTATTTTCTACACGAAAGCGTAGTGCAACGGAGCGACAGCGTCAAACCGCAGTACAGTGAAACGAAACGAAGGTTCTAGTTGCTGGGACAAAACTCGTCAAAACCTTAAAAAGCGCGAGAAATCAATTTAGAAACGTTGATTTCTTGTGCTTTTTTGATGTTAAATTTTGCGTAAAAAAATATGCTTATGTCATAAGCGGCGCAAATTATCAGTGCGGTCAGATAGTGTTGCATGAAGGTAGATGTCGATATTTTTGAAAGTTGGGTGATAAATCGATAAAGTTGGTCGATAAACAATCAAAAGTTCTCGATAAATCTCAAAACTGCAGCTCATCGGACGCCCCAAGGAAGCTTTGCACTGTGCGAAAGCGTAGCGACAGCAACGACAACAACAACAACAACAAAGCGCCGAGTAGGAGCGGAAATCAAACCTCACGTTATGATGAGCCTTATATTTCGGAAGCAAAATGAATATGAAACGATAAAACATTACTTCAAATCGAATAATAACCATAAAAAACAGGCGGTGTTGACCACTGCCTGTTCATCTAAACTTTTAATGTTTTATTAACTTCATCTCGCACTTCAAAAATATCAAAAGGCTTAGTAAAATATCGAATTGCTCCTAAATCTAATGCCTCCTGTACAACGTCCAATTCACCATATGCAGTCATCATGAATACTGGGAGTTGTGGCCACTTCTCTTTTAAGCGCTTTAAAATTTCTATGCCATCCATCCCTGGAATTTTCATGTCTAATAGGACACAATCCATTTCCTCCTCAGCATATTTCAGTGCTTCCATACCATTTGCAGCTAAATATGTAACATAACCTTCCTTTTTCAACACTTCATTTAAAAGTAAACGAATTCCTGGTTGATCATCGACAATTAGTAATCGTTTCACATTCATTCCGCCCTTTTTGAGTTATTATTCTTACAGAAAAACTTCCTATATTATGTATTATTCTCCTTTAACCTCTTAATACCTTCTAGTATTATAAATTATCTGCTTTTGCTTTATGCTCTTTTCATACCTATAATATTGATTGAGGTGGGATCATGTCAAAAATTCTAACAACACAATTAAGTGGATTATTACAAAGAATAACACAAAATGAAGAGGAAGCTATTGAAGAAACAGCGCGATTACTTGCACAAGCGGGTATTGGTGAAGGCAATGTCTATTTCGCATGTTTTGGCGAAATGCAAGTTGTCGAATTAAATGCATGCCAAGCTGTGGAACGTTTTACGAAGTTAGTCCCTTGGACAAAAGATACAGTGATTACGGAAGCTGATCGTGTATGCATTTTTACACGTAGTGCACACGATGAGGATGCATTAGCCTTAGCACAGCAATTAAATAATCATTTTATTCCATTTGCAGCAGTTGCTAGCGAAGTTGTTAATTCCGAAAATCCACTAGCAGATTTAGCGTATACGTATATTTCAACACGCATGCGCGGTGGTTTATTACCAAACGATTTAGGCAAGCGCATAGTCGTGCCACATGCTATTGCTGCCCTTTTTGTTTATGAAGCAGTAAAAATTGCGTATGATGAAATGCTTGGCCTTGATGACGAAGAGTTGTAATAATTCCATCATTTTCGCCTTTGCATGATTGATGCTGCCGCTGTCAAGCGCAGATTATGAAGAAAAAAAAGAGTTGTCTCAGCACTTGAGACAACTCTTTTTTCATTATTTGAATGTTGATCCGATAAAATCACGGAACAATGGCTGTGGACGGTTTGGACGTGATACCAATTCAGGGTGGAATTGACATGCTACGAAGAAATTATTTTCTGGTAACTCGATAATTTCCACTAATTTACCGTCAGGGCTTGTACCTGAGAAGACAAGACCTTCAGCTTCCATCGCTTCACGATATTCATTGTTAAATTCATAACGATGGCGGTGACGTTCATAAACAAGTTCTTGACCATAAGCTTGGATTGCCTTTGAGCCTTCTTTTAACTTACATGGATATAAACCTAAACGTAATGTACCACCGATGTCTACACTGTCGTTTTGATCTGGTAGGAAATCGATAATAGGATATTGCGTTTTTGGATCAAGCTCTGTAGAATGCGCTCCTTGTAAACCAAGTACGTTACGAGCAAATTCTACTGTTGCAAGTTGCATACCTAGGCAAATACCTAAGAATGGTACATTATTTTCACGAGCATATTGCGTCGCTAAAATTTTACCTTCAACTCCACGATCACCGAAGCCACCTGGAACTAAAATTGCATCAGCACCTTTTAATAATGAAACAACATTGTCAGCATCCACATGTTCTGCATTGATCCAATCAATCTCAATATCAGAATTAAATGCATAGCCTGCATGCTTTAATGCCTCTACAACAGAAATGTAAGCATCTTGTAGTTCTACATATTTACCTACTAATGCTACTTTTCGTTTATTTGGTAAGCTCTTCACTTTTGCTACAAGCTCGCGCCATTCTTCCATATCTGCCTCTGGTGCTTCAATGCCAAAATGGTCAAGCACGATATCATCAATATCTTGTGCATGAAGGTTTAGTGGTACTTCATATAAATGTTCTGCATCGCGAGATTCAATAATTTCGTGTGGCTGAACATCACAGAATAAAGCTAATTTTTCTTTCATATCCTGAGGCACTTCTTGCTCTGTGCGTACAACGATAATATTTGGTTGAATACCTAAAGAACGTAATTCTTTTACAGAATGCTGAGTTGGTTTTGTTTTTAGCTCACCTGCAGCTTTAATATAAGGAATAAGCGTACAGTGAACATACATCACATTGTTATGACCTAAATTCGTTTTCATTTGACGAATTGCTTCAAGGAATGGCAATGACTCAATATCCCCAACTGTTCCGCCTACTTCTGTAATAACTACGTCTGCATTAGTTTCGCGACCAGCTCGTTGAATACGATCTTTGATCTCATTTGTAATGTGAGGAATTACTTGTACTGTTCCACCGTTGTATTCACCACGGCGTTCTTTTTGTAATACAGATTGATAAACACGTCCTGATGTTACTGTAGAATGTTTTCCTAGGTTAATATCAATGAAACGTTCGTAGTGACCTAAGTCTAAGTCAGCTTCTGCGCCATCATCTGTTACGAAAACCTCACCATGTTGATAAGGACTCATTGTACCTGGGTCAATATTGATATATGGGTCAAATTTTTGAATCGTTACTTCTAATCCGCGATTTTTTAATAAACGACCTAGAGATGCTGCTACAATCCCTTTTCCAAGTGAAGAAACAACCCCACCTGTTACAAAAATATACTTCGTCATGAAAAAATTCCTCCTTTTGTTGTTCTAGAAATTACTAGTAAGAAAAGTGCATTCACGTCCTAAGCTAAGTAATCTTGAGCATTAATGCAAATGTCTCTACGGCCTAAGAAATTGATATTTCTTATCCCTAAAATAAGAAAAGCCGAGAATGCCTACAAAATTGTAGTCGATTCGAAGCTGTAATCGTTTCTATCTCTTTTCTACTTTCCTTTTAAAAAATCCATCCTAACATATACTCAGTCACCGATTAATATACATCATGAATAATTTAGAGCATTTATATTCATTCCGTAGCTATAAACATGGGAGAACTTGACTGAATATAGTTAAAAAAATAAAAAAACGCTCCTCCTGCATAGGTTTGCAAGGGAAGCGTATTACATACACGGTCTTTCTCCTTTAATTAAGGAGCCCAAGTAAAAGATTAAACGGAACCGCGATAGAAGTCAAGATTTTTTACTACACGGATAAAAGAAAGAAAATTTCAAAGAGTAATTATCATCAATTATGCCTCAGCATAATTGCGTCCGGAATCGGCTTATTTCAGCGGTTGTTTGCTGAAATAAGTTAGATTTCGTCCTCTTCTTCAAATTCCTCTTCATCTTCATCAGTAAAGTCCTCGTCGATTTCTTCATCGATTTCCTCTATATCTTCTTCATCAAAATCGATATCTTCTTTATCTTCTTCTTCTTCATCTAGATCATCATCTTCTTCAACGAATTCTTCATAATCTTCATCGAAGTCAATATCTTCTTCCTCTATATCTTCATCTAAATCATCTTCTTCAACGGCAGCTTTAGATTTTTTCTTATGAGTTTTAACAGAAGGAGCTGTTTCTTCTTCAATCTGTTCAACTTTATACCATTCACGTAAGCCCCAGCCAGTTTCCTGATTAAATAAGAAGCGGCCATCTACATTTAAATCTGTGTAAAATTGTAGTAGGCGAGCTTTCATTTCTTCATCACTATAGCCTACAAGCTCTTGAATAATTGTTAATAAGTCATTAAAAGACACTGAGGCACGTTTTTCATTTAAAATTGCATACGCTAAGTTAATTAACGACTCTTCCGTTAATTGTTCTTTTGTCATTTCACGAAAATTCATTCGTGCACTTCCTTTCCCTCATCACATTGGACGTTTTAAAATTTATATAGCTTTATTGTCGGAGCGCAGCAAAAAAGGCCGCACAAAAGTAACTTTCCATATCATAAGCATAATACCCATTATATACAAAGTTTTATCCTCTTTGCTAGCTTCAATTACTGTTTTTTATATCACGCATTTTTTTTATCCCTAAGTAAAACAAATAGAAAGATAATATAAGTAAAGGAACAGCGCCAAATTGCTTATCATACAGGAAAATAACTCCTACCACCAAAGCCAAAATAATGATGTAGTTAATTGTTGATTTCATCATTCTACTGCGCCTCCCCTTTTTTTTACATTTCTTATTATAACGGAAATAAAAAGAAGTGCCTAATCCTAAGACTAGACACTTAAAACTTCACAAACATTTTGCACAAACAAAATACTACGAATTACATATTACGACGATATTGTCCGCCAACCTCATATAAAGCATTTGTAATCTGCCCTAAGCTAGCGACTTTTACGGTTTCCATAAGCTCCGCGAAAATATTACCGTTGTTTACAGCTACTTGTTGTAAACGAGCAAGGGCCGCTTCGTTCTCACCTTCATGTTGCTTCCAGAAGGCATGTAAATTATGAATTTGCGTCTCTTTTTCTTCCGTCGAGGCACGCGCAATTTCCATATTGTTAATTTCATCTTCTGAAGGTGGGTTCGGATTTAAGTATGTGTTCACACCAATGATTGGTAACTCACCTGAATGCTTTAGCATCTCGTAGTGCATGGATTCCTCTTGAATTTTACCACGTTGATATTGTGTTTCCATTGCACCTAGCACGCCACCACGATCATTGATACGATCAAACTCTTCTAGTACCGCTTCTTCTACAAGGTCTGTTAACTCTTCTACGATAAACGCTCCTTGTAATGGATTTTCGTTTTTCGCTAAACCATGTTCCTTCGTAATAATCATTTGAATAGCCATTGCACGACGTACAGATTCTTCCGTAGGCGTTGTAATTGCCTCATCATATGCATTTGTATGCAATGAATTACAGTTATCCTGTAATGCCATTAACGCCTGTAAAGTAGTGCGGATATCATTAAAATCAATCTCCTGTGCATGCAAACTGCGTCCAGATGTTTGGATATGATATTTTAATTTTTGTGCTCGTTCATTGGCGCCGTACTTATCACGCATGACAACTGCCCAAATGCGACGGGCTACACGTCCAATAACTGTGTACTCTGGATCAAGTCCGTTAGAGAAGAAGAATGATAGATTTGGCGCAAAGTCGTCAATATTCATTCCTCGGCTTAAATAATATTCCACATACGTAAAGCCATTTGCTAATGTGAAGGCCAATTGTGATATTGGGTTCGCACCAGCTTCAGCAATATGGTAACCAGAAATAGATACTGAGTAATAATTACGAACTTTATGATCGATAAAGTATTGCTGAATATCTCCCATCATTCGTAACGCAAACTCTGTTGAGAAAATACATGTATTTTGCCCTTGATCTTCTTTTAAAATATCTGCTTGCACGGTTCCACGTACAACCTGTAATGTCTTCTCACGTGTCTCCGTAAATTCTTCAACTGTTAAAGGTCGACCAAGTTCTTCCTCACGTAGTTTCACTTGCTGATCAATAGCCGTATTCATGAACATCGCCAAAATAACCGGTGCCGGACCGTTAATTGTCATTGATACTGAAGTTGATGGTGCACATAAATCAAAACCTGCATAAAGCTTTTTCATATCCTCTAGCGTACAAATAGATACACCCGATTCTCCAACTTTCCCATAAATATCTGGTCGGTAATCAGGATCCTCACCATAAAGCGTTACCGAATCAAATGCGGTTGATAAACGTTTTGCATCATCATCCTTCGATAAATAATGGAATCGTTTATTCGTACGCTCAGGCGTGCCTTCACCAGCAAATTGTCGCTTCGGATCTTCACCTTCACGTTTAAATTGGAATACCCCCGCCGTATAAGGGAATTCACCAGGTACATTTTCTCTATAAACCCAGCGTAAAATTTCACCATAATCTACGAATTTCGGTAAAGCAACTTTAGGTATTTTTATACCAGAAAGGCTTACTGTCTTTAAAATTGTTCGAATTTCTTTATCACGAACTTTCGTGACAAATTCGTCTCCTGCATACGCTTCTTTTAAAGCATGCCAATTGTCTAATATTCGTTTAGACTCAGCTGTTAATTCATCTCTAACACCTTCCGCTAAAGAAGTGAGAGATGCGATAAGTGCATCATTTGGCGCTTTTTCCTTAACCGCTTCAATAGCTCCCTCTAATTGGTATAGACGGCGAGCAAATTCCACCTGTTGCTCTGATTTTTTATGATAGCCACGCACAGTATCTGTGAGTTCTCGTAAATAATAACGACGGTCGTTCGGAATGATAACATCTTGTTTTTGGGTTTTCGCAAATTGCTCATAGCCTGTTTCCCAATTACTACCTGTCTTCGTATTAATGATAGTTACTAATGCAGCAAATAAAGCATTCGTTCCTTTATCATTAAATTGACTGGCAATCGTACCGTACACAGGCATAGTATCAAGTGATTCATCCCAAAGCTCTCGTGAACGTTGATATTGCTTCTGCACTTGACGTAATGCATCCTCAGAACCTTTGCGTTCAAATTTATTGATAGCGATCACATCCGCAAAATCAATCATGTCAATTTTCTCAAGCTGTGTTGGCGCACCAAACTCACTTGTCATCACATACATAGATAGATCAGTGTATTTTGTAATTTCCGCATCACCCTGACCAATACCACTTGTTTCTACAATGATTAAATCATAACCCGCTACACGCGTTACATCTAGCACATCCCCAATGGAAGCAGTAAGTTCTGTACGAGATCCACGGGTTGCTAAACTACGCATATATACGCGATTATTGAAAATCGCATTCATACGAATTCGGTCACCAAGTAAAGCCCCACCTGTCTTTTGCTTTGTCGGATCGACAGAAAGAATAGCTACGCGTTTATCCGGAAACTCCTTCAAGAAGCGGCGAATTAATTCATCTGTTAAGGAAGATTTACCCGCACCACCTGTTCCAGTAATGCCCAATATAGGCGTCCCTTTTGAGCGTTTGCGAGCTTCCGCTAGCATCTTTTTCGTTTCTTCATCATCATTTGACTCAGCAGCAGTTAATAAATTTGCTAAAATTTCAGGTGTTTCTGTGGATAGAGCATCCAGCTTTTCTTGATAGCTACCTATAGCAGTCGGGAAATCAGTTCCTTTAATTTTCTCATTAATCATCCCTTGTAAACCTAAAACACGCCCATCCTCTGGTGAGAAAATCCCTGCAATCCCGTAAGCATGTAGCTCTTTAATTTCACGTGGTAAAATAACACCACCGCCACCACCATAAATTTTAATATGTGGCGCCCCTTTTTCACGCAGCAAATCATACATATATTTAAAGTATTCCATATGCCCGCCTTGATAAGAAGATACCGCAATACCTTGAGCATCCTCTTGAATCGCAGCATTTACGACTTCTTCCACGGAGCGGTTATGTCCTAAATGGATTACCTCTACACCGCTTGATTGTAAAATACGTCGCATAATGTTAACCGAAGCATCATGTCCATCAAAAAGACTCGATGCTGTTACAAAACGTACGTGATTTTTTGGACGATATACTTCTACCTTTGTCATATGAAATCCCCACTTTCTCCCCTTAATGTTCTTTATCGACTCATCATCATAAAGTGTGGTTGATTTCCGTTCCGACTGGGCGCTTTGCCGCTGACGCTTCGCTTTCGCGCATAGCAGAGCTTCCTGGGGGCGTCCGATGAGCCGCTTCACTCGCACCGCTCGCTCCAGGGTCTCATCTGTGACGCTGATCCCCAAGGAGTCGCCCAGTCTCCACTTCAATCAACTAATTTACATGACATACATTTTTAACAAATATCATCCCCAACTTTGGTGATGAGCCTCATAAAAAAGCCGGTAATTGCAATGTCGCTCTATGCAATTACCGACAACCCCTTTACGGAACTTATTAGAACCCCTTTATGCCCGAAATAAACAATGTTATTTGCATTTCAATAAATTCGTCAATAGAGTGCTGACGATGGAGCGCCCATTTACGGAATGCCCAGCTTTGTCCAGAAACGACTAAGTTATTTGCTGCCAAGTGAATTTGTTGATCCGTCATCGTTATTTCACCTGACTGCACACAGCGTTGTAGTAATCGCTCAAAAGTACCTACCATTTCAAACTCTTTACTAAATACATAACGTTGTGCTTCTTTTGATAATGATTTAGTTTCCTGATACATGATTGTCAGCTCATCAACCATACTATCAATTTGCAAGAAATACTCTCGAATCATTTCCTTTAACTCTTCTATAGTTCCTGCCTTAATCTCATAACTTGAAAGTCGCTCCATCGCATGGTGATAAATACTATCACATACAAGGTAAAGGACATCTTCCTTAGTACGAATATATTCATATAATGTTCCGATACTAAAGCCTGCAGCTTTTGCGATTTCTCTCGTGGTAGCACGATGAAAACCTTTTTCTTTAAATAATTTAATGGCTCCCTCTATCATTTGTTCTCGACGAATGGCGATGAGATTTTCATCTTTTACCGTTGACTGTACTTGGGGTCTTTTATCTCTTTCTGTCATACGTTATTTTGTCAACATACGAGAGATAACAAGTCGTTGAATCTCTTGTGTACCTTCATAAATTTGTGTGATTTTTGCATCACGCATGAAGCGCTCAACTGGATAATCTTTCGTATAGCCATATCCACCAAAGACTTGAACCGCCTCAGTCGTTACATTCATCGCAGTATCGCCAGCCATTAATTTTGCCATTGCAGATGCCTTACCATAAGGTAGACCATTTGATTCCAACCAGGCCGCTTGGTATGTAAGCAGTCGAGATGCTTCAATTTGAGTTGCCATATCCGCTAGTTTAAAGGAGACACCTTGGTTAGCAGTAATCGGCTTACCAAATTGCACACGCTCTTTACCGTATTCAACAGCTGCATCTAACGCACCTTGTGCAATCCCTACAGCTTGTGCCGCAATACCATTACGTCCTCCATCAAGTGTTGTCATCGCAATTTTGAAGCCTTCTCCCTCAGCTCCAAGCATGTTTTCTTTCGGAACGCGACAGTTATCAAAAATAATTTCAGTTGTAGGAGATGAACGAATTCCTAGTTTTTTCTCCTTCTTTCCTACCGAGAAGCCTTCATAGCCAGCTTCAACGATAAAAGCAGTTGTGCCATGTTTAGCTTCTGGGTCTGTTACTGCAAATACAACATATGTATCTGCTACTCCACCATTGGTAATGAAAATCTTCGAGCCGTTTAAAATATAATCATCGCCATCACGTTTTGCATAAGTTTTCATGCCTCCAGCATCAGAACCTGATCCTGGCTCCGTTAAGCCATATGCACCGATATGTTTACCTTCTGCCATCGGACGAAGATATTTTTGTTTTTGTTCTTCATTACCGAATTTATAGATCGGCCAACCCGCAAGCGAAGTATGTGCTGATAAAGTTACCCCTGTTGACGCACATACACGTGATAATTCTTCTACAGCAATGACATACGCAAGATAATCAAAGCCTGCACCGCCGTATTCTTCTGGCCATGGAATACCTGTTAAGCCTAGCTCCGCCATTTTATCAAAAATTGCACGGTCAAACTCTTCGTTCTCGTCACGTTCAGCTGCTGTTGGTGCTACTTCATTAATAGCAAAATCACGAATCATTTCGCGTAATTGCTCATGCTCTTCTGATAATTGAAAGTTCATTGTCCATTTCCCCTTTTTCGTTAGACTCTGTTAGTGCTATATTGTTGATTTCAATTTTTGATAATGTTTCTGGATTATTGCTTCGAGAAACCGAGCAAATCTTTTTGTTACCTGATCAGTTCTTCGAGGTACCTGAGCGATTCATTGCTTTACCTGAGCAGTTCTTCGGGTTACCCGAGCGATTTATTGCTTTACCTGATCAGTTCTTCAGGTTACCCGAGCGGTTTATTGCTTTACCTGATCAGATTTCTGGGTTACCCGAGCGATTTATTTTAGCAATCGACATCATCCTTGAAAAATCAACATTGTAAAGACCTTATTTAAGTAAATGTTTACTAATGACTAGCTTTTGAATTTCACTTGTACCCTCGTATATTTCTGTCACCTTTGCATCTCGGAAATAACGCTCTACGGGATAGTCTTTTGTATAGCCATAGCCACCAAAAATTTGGATAGCGTCTATTGCTGTTTGCACTGCCGTACGAGAGGCAAAAAGTTTTGCCGTCGAGGCCTCGGCTCCACACGGTAACCCTTTTGTGCGTAAATCCGCTGCCCGATAAACTAATAATTTCGCTGCTTCTACAGCAGTCGCCATATCAGCAAGCTTGAAGCCAACCCCTTGTTGCGCTGCAATAGGCTTTCCAAATTGAACACGTTCTTTGGCATAGGCAGTAGCTGCCTCTAGCGCTGCTTCAGCAATGCCTAGAGCTTGTGCTGCGATTCCAATACGTCCAACATCTAAGTTGGCCATTGCAATTTTAAAGCCTTCCCCTTCCTCCCCAAGAAGGTTCGTAGCTGGAATGCGACAGTTGTCGAATGTTAGTTGAACTGTACGTGAGCCGTGTAGACCCATTTTATGTTCATCTTTCCCTATGATTAAGCCAGGTGTTCCTTTTTCAACTATAAATGCTGAAATACCGCGTGTTTTTTCAGCAGGATTCGTTGAGGCAAAGACAATATAAACATCTGCTTCTCCGCCGTTTGTAATAAACACCTTGGAGCCGTTGATGACATATTCATCTCCATCTCGCACCGCTTTAGATTGTAAAGAGCCAGCGTCAGAACCAGCGCTAGGCTCCGTTAAACAAAATGCCCCTAAATATTCACCTGCAGCAAGCTTTGGAACATAACGTTTCTTTTGTTCATCGTTGCCGAAATAAATAATGGGATTTGTTCCAACCGAAGTATGCACAGATAAAATAACCCCCATTACCGCGCTAACCTTCGACAGTTCATTGATAGCAATTATGTACGATGTAAAATCCATCGCTGAGCCGCCTAATTCCTCAGGCGTCGTGATCCCCATTAAACCTAATTCTCCCATTTGTGCAAGGAGTTCGCGTGGAAACTCTCCTGCCTCCATACGTTCTACCCACGGTTCGATTTTATCCTGAGCGAAATTCCGAACCATATCACGCATCATTATTTGTTCATCTGTAAATTGTAAATGCATCTATAATGTCACCCCTGTACGTTGTCCCGTAGCATTACACTTCGTTTGAATCGTCCCATCCCCATAGGATTATTCGTAAACGTAAAATCCTCTTCCAGATTTTTTACCTAGCCATCCTGCTGCCACATATTTACGAAGCAATGGACAAGGTCTATATTTACTATCACCTAAGCCCTCATGTAAAATCTCCATGATGGATAGACATGTATCAAGACCAATGAAATCTGCTAATGTTAATGGCCCCATCGGATGATTCATTCCGAGCTTCATCACATCATCAATAGCTTCCTTCGATGCTACACCCTCATACAATGCGTAGATCGCTTCATTAATCATTGGTAATAAAATACGATTTGAAATAAAGCCTGGGAAGTCATTTACTTCCACTGGCGTTTTCGATAATTTTACTGTCATTTCTTCAACCGCTTTGTAGACTTCATCACTCGTAGCTAACCCTCTAATAATTTCTACAAGCTTCATAACAGGTACCGGATTCATAAAGTGCATACCAATCACTTGCTCTGGACGATTTGTGACAGCTGCAATTTCCGTAATTGGTAAAGATGATGTATTCGTAGCTAAAATGGCATGTGCCGGTGCAATCTGATCAATTTGCTTAAAGATGGATTGCTTTACTTCCATATTTTCCACTGCTGCCTCGATGATAATATCTACGTCACTAGCATCCTGTAAATCTAGTGACATATTAATACGACCTAGAATGGCCGCCTTCTCATCCTCAGTTTTACGACCCTTTTCGACATCACGTGTCAGGTTTTTCGTAATGACTCCTAAACCACGTTCGAAAAATTCTTGCTTCATGTCGTTCAGTTTGACGTCATAACCAGCTTGTGCACAAACTTGTGCAATGCCGGAGCCCATTTGCCCAGCACCAATAACCATTACTTTTTGAATTCCCATCATTCATGTCCCCCTGTTTTCGGTACTTCAATCATAATCGCATCGCCTTGCCCTCCACCTGAGCAGATAGCAGCAATTCCGATACCACCGCCACGGCGCTTTAATTCATGAGCAAGTGTTAAAATAATGCGTGCTCCAGATGCTCCGATTGGATGACCTAATGCAACTGCACCACCGTTAACATTGACCTTTTCAGCATCTAAATCCGCCAATTGTTTGCTGACAAGTGCTACTGCTGCAAATGCTTCATTGATTTCGATCAAATCAATGTCAGCTAATGATTTCCCCGTCTTTTTCAGTAATTTGTTAATGACAAGCCCTGGTGTTTGCGGGAAGCTCTCTGGCTCAATAGCAATCTCTTCATGGCCGATAATAACTGCAAGTGGCTCTCTGCCTTCACGAGTTGCACGTTCTTCACTCATTACTAATAAGGCACATGCACCATCGTTAACACCAGGTGCATTACCTGCTGTAATTGTTCCATCCTTGTCAAAGGCTGGTTTGAGTTTTGCAAGTACCTCCATTGATGTACCAGCTCTTGGTGCCTCGTCTGTATCGACTTGAAGCGGTTCTCCCTTACGTTGTGGAATTTCCACAGGCACAATTTCTTCAGCAAAGTAACCTTTTTCAATTGCTGCAAGTGCACGTTCATGACTGCGAACTGACCAAGCATCCTGCTCCTCACGGCTTAACGAATATTCTTTCGCAGTTGTATTACCGTAGCTTCCCATATGCGGCCTTGCCTTATTAAAGGCACATGTTAAGCCATCATATAGCATGCCATCCACCATCGTTGAGTCGCCCATGCGTAAGCCAGTTCGACCATTTTGTAAATAATACGGTGCATTGGACATGGACTCCATGCCACCAGCGATCATTACTTCTTCGTCCCCTAATCGAATTAGCTGATCTGCTAGTGTTACAGCACGCATCCCTGACGCACAAACTTTGTTAATCGTTTCTGTTTTTACCGCTATTGGTAAATTTGCTTTGATTGCAGCCTGCCTTGAAGGAATTTGGCCCTGTCCCCCTTGTAAAACGGAGCCTAAAATTACTTCATCCACTTCATCAGGCGAAATATTCGCTTTCTCAAGTGCCCCTTTTATGGCGATTGCACCTAAGTCACTTGCACTTAATGCTGATAGTGAACCTCCAAACTTACCAAATGCAGTTCTTGCTCCTGCTAAAATTACAGCTCTATTCAAGTAAAACACCCCTTTTGTTTTACGTTCTAGAAGAAGTATTAGAGCATCTACGTTGACTGAACGCTCGCTCGACCTCTTGCGATGAAAAATGGGAGTTTATTGATCAACTCCCATCTCCATTTAATCTTATTCTACAAAACAATTATTTATTGTGCAATTTATATTTTTCAGATAACAGAAATATTTCTACAATAACTATCATTTTTCTGCGTTAGCCTCTGTATTCTTGTCTTGTTCGACACTGTCCACTGAAGCTACCACTTCTTCAACCATTACATCCGCTGCTTCTTCAACAGATTCTTCGACAGCTTTCACTTTTTCACCAAATACAGAACGCTCTAATAGTTCTGCAACATCGAATGTACTGATTGTATCTTCAACCTCTTTTGCCTTTGTACCATCCTCAAGCATTGTTAAGCAGTAAGGACATCCAGAAGAAATAACTGAAGCATCCGTTGCTAAAGCTTGCTCTGTTCTTGCTACGTTAATTCGGTTGCCGACATGCTCTTCCATCCACATTAAACCGCCACCTGCACCACAGCACATTGCCGTTTCACGATTACGCTCCATTTCCACAAGCTTAACACCTGGGATACCACGTAATATCTCGCGTGGTGCATCATAAACATCGTTATAACGACCTAAATAACAAGAATCGTGGAAAACAATCGTTTCATGAACTTCGTAATTTAACGCTAGACGATTTTCTTCAATCAATTGATTCAATAATTCAGTATGGTGGTAGACCTCGCCCTTCCAGCCAAAGTCTTGGTATTCATTTTTAAAGATATTGTATGCGTGCGGGTCAATCGTAACGATTTTCTTCACATCGTTTTTCTCAAATTCATCGATATTTGCTGTTGCCAACTCTTGGAATAAGAACTCATTTCCTAAACGACGAGGAGTGTCCCCTGAGTTTTTCTCTTTATTTCCTAAAATCGCAAACTTCACGCCCGCCTCGTTTAATAAACGACAGAAAGCTAATGCAATTTTTTGCGAGCGGTTATCAAATGCACCCATTGAACCTACCCAGAATAAATATTCCATTTCCTCGCCTGATTTTTTCAGCTCTTTCACTGTTGGAATATGAATTGTTGGATCTAGGTCACGCCAATTTTCTTTTTCTTTACGGTTTAAGCCCCAAGGGTTACCTTGACGCTCGATATTTGTCATCGCGCGTTGTGCATCAGGATTTACTTTCCCTTCAGTCATTGTTAAGTAACGACGTAAATCAATAATTTTATCGACATGTTCGTTCATAACAGGACATTGATCCTCACAGTTACGGCAAGTTGTACATGCCCAAATCTCTGATTCTGTAATAACATCGCCAATTAAAGAAGGGTTGTAGATATCTTCAATGACTGCCCCCTCAGCACCAGCTGCCATCGCTAGCTGATTCCCCTTTGTATTAGCAAAGAATTGATAAGGTACCCAAGGCTTTTGCTTTGTCTCAACAGCACCTGTAAATGTTAAATGATCACGTAGCTTCACGATTAAATCCATCGGTGATAGCATTTTTCCTGTACCTGACGCTGGACACATATTTGTACAGCGTCCGCACTCTACACAAGAATATAAATCGAGCATTTGTTTTTGTGTAAAGTCTTGAATACGTCCAACACCGATTGCTGGAATATCCTCTTCATCTTCAGCATTTTCTAATGCTTCAAAGTCGATTGGTGTTAAAGTACCTGTACGATCCAAACGGTTCATATACACATTAATCGGGCTTACAATCAAGTGGAAGTGCTTCGATTGTGGTACATACACTAAGAATGTCAAAAGAATTAGTAAGTGCGCCCACCACATTACATAGAAAACAACAGCCGCTGCTGATGCTGGTAAGAAACTAAAAATAGCGGCAATGCTAGAAGCAACTGGCTCTGTATAAGTTAGTTCTTCACCATGCCAAATTATTCCCATACCATTTGCAAGTAATGTGGATACCATTAACCCACCAATGAAAATTAGGACAAGACCATTTTTCCAGCCTCGTTTTAGACGTACTAGCTTTTCTACATAGCGTCGGTAAAATGCCCACACAACCGCCACTAAAATCATTAATACTACAAGCTCTTGGAAGAATGTAAACACACTGTAGAAAACACCAAGCGGTAAATGTGATCCAGGTGCTAACCCCTTCCAAATTAAATCAATGGCACCAAGCTGCACCATCAAAAATCCATAGAAGAACATGACGTGAATTAAACCACTCTTTGGATCTTTTAATAGCTTGTTTTGGCCAAGTACATTGACCATAAGATAACGAACTCGTTCTTTAACACTTTCATCAAACTCAACCTTTTTCCCCAATTGCACAAACTTATAGCGTGTTTTTAACAGATAGAAGAACAATCCTACTGCATAAAGCACAACCACGACTGTTAGAACAATGTTTGCAATTACTAATGGACTCATGGTTGGTCCCCCCTTTAGTTTGTCGTAAGTTTCTCTCTTTGTGGTAAATTTGCTAGCTCATACGTAAATGTACGTCATTCCATCATTATATTCCCATTCTAATAAATGAGTGAGCATTCAGTCAACATAAAACGGAAATATTTCTGATAATTTTATATTCTTACATTTTATAAGAAAAAAAGCCACCCTGAATTTTTCAGAGTGACTATTTTTCTCATTATTTTAAATACAAATATATAACTTCTCACCATAACGTGGGGTGATTTCCGTTCTAATTGAAATTATTCCGATAAAAACTGAAATTGTTCCGATAAAACGAGAAAACATTCCGATAAAAGCTAAAATTGTTCCGATAAAGTGAGATTTTGTTCCGATAAATCTCCAAAGTATTTATATAAAAGTGAATTATAGTCGGAACGGAAATCAACCCCATGTATTGCTAATGAGCGTAATTTGTCTATAAATAGCAGACTATTTTTTAAAGACATTGCCGCTTCGAATATACTCAACATCTGCGACATTCAATCTAAAATTAACAACACGTGCTGCTGCAAATAAATAGTCAGATAGACGGTTTAAATATTTTTGTACAATTGTCGGTACGTCTTCGATTTCCTTCATAAGCGTTACCATTTGACGCTCTGCTCGACGTGCTACTGTGCGAGCAATGTGTAAGGTTGCAGCTGCTGGTGCACCACCTGGGAGAATAAAGCGCTGTAACGGCGGTGCTTCATCTGACAATGCATCAATACGCGTTTCCAACACTTCAATCGGCTGCTCTGTCAGCTTAAAATGACGTTCCTTCATGACGTTAGCAAGATCGCCACCCGCATCGAAAAGCTCATGCTGAATCGTTTCTAAATCAATTAGTATATCCTTGAATAACTCACGATCTAATTCACTAACTGCCTTACCAATAAAAGAATTTAATTCATCGATGGCCCCATATGTTTCAACGCGTAAGCTATCTTTATCAACGCGTCCACCGATAAGACTTGTTTTCCCTGTATCGCCTGTTTTCGTGTAAAGCTTCATTTCTCTCATCTCCTAGAATTATTTTATCAATTTCGCCTTGGCGTAATTGCGTCCGGATTTTGAATTGTGCCCTCACAATTCATTCCCTTGAAAATCCGTGACATCCGCCGGAGGCATTATCTTCATTCAGCAGAGGTTTCTGCTGAATGAAGATAATTTTCTATTGCCTGCACAGTTGTTTCAAAAACACCTTTACCGATAATCTTACCTACATCAGTAATGGGGCCTCCGTACAGTATTTCTTCCCCTTTTTGTGTAGCTGCTATCAATAAACTATCTGTAGCAGTACCTGTCACAATTGTACCACTAAGCTCATCACGAATATTTTCCGATTGCAATGCCTTTGTTTTCGCCTCGGTAGCCGTCATCATTGCTTGGAAAAACGCTTCTTCTGATAAACAACCATTAACAATAACCCACGTATTTATAGTACCAATATGTGGTTCATCTTGTCTTTCATGTGTACGAGACACATCAACAGCATTGCCAACTCCGGCCGTAACTGCAACAAGTACGCTGCCAAAGGAAGCTTTAAATTCATTAATAGCTACAAGATTTGTTGGGACTGCTGTTAACATGACGACGGTACTTGTAGATGAAAAATGCTCTTTTAGTAAAAATCCAGCAACCTCTTTCTTTACATCACTAATGACATAATCTATTGGTACAGAGCGATTTAACAGACAATCATACCAACCGATACCCGGATTATGGACAGCTGAGGACACTGTTTTTAACGGAAACTCTGATTGAAGCTTAATATAACGATCTGTAACAGTGAAATTTTCTTTTGTAATGACAGCACGTTGCTGATGTTCAACTGAGGCTGGCATCATTGTAATTTGAGGCTTTGGAATTTCTGGATGTGCATAAGTTGCAACTCTGGCATGATAAACATCTTCGATTTGCGAAGCGATTAATACTTCATGTGGCGCCCCCAATGCTCGCATCCGACCTTCCTCCATTAGTAATAATTCATCACAATAGAGGGAGGCTAAATTCATATCATGCAGTACCATAATAACGGTCAAACCACTTTTAATTGCTTCTTTTCGCACCATATCTAAAATTTGGCGTTGATGAGCAATATCTAGATGGTTCGTTGGTTCATCTAGCAGCAATATTTCCGCGGTTTGTGCAAGAGCTTGAGCTACAAATACCCTTTGCTGTTCACCGCCCGACAAAAATTCCAACGGTGTCTGTTCATAGCGTTTTACACCAGTTTGCATCATGGCATGTTGTACTGCTTGTTCATCGCGATCAGACCAGCTTGAAAAGAAGCCTGTTTGATGTGGATAACGCCCAAGTGATACTGCCTCCCGTACACTGTTTGAAAAGGCATTAGCGTGTAATTGTGGAAGCACCGCCATTTTTTTTGCTAATGCACGAGCATTGTAAGAGCTACTATTTTTGCCATCTACTAATATAGTGCCTGCAGTTGCTGGTAGTATGCCACTTATTACTTTTAACAGTGTGGATTTCCCGCTACCATTCGGCCCTAAAATCCCTAGTATTTTGCCTTTTTCAACGGAAAAACTTATATCGTGGACGATCGGTACGTCTTCATAGCCGCCGGAAAGATGTTCAACAACAATCATGCCCGTACCCCCTTGCCTCTACGTTGCTTATAAAAAATATAGGAAAAAACGGGTGCCCCAATAAATGCAGTAATAACACCAATCGGTAGCTCTCTTGGCATAATAATTGTTCGTGCTATTAAATCACAAATAATCAGCAAAGTTGCCCCATTTAAAAATGATAATGGCAATAAATGACGGTGATCAGAACCCCAAACCATTCTCGTCATATGAGGAACAACTAAACCAACAAAGCCAATCGTTCCAGAAACAGCTACCGCAGCTCCCGTCAACATGGATCCACCCACTAAAATAATATATTTACTGCGCTTAACATTGACACCTAAATGCTGCGCGCGTTCTTCACCATATAACAGAACATTTAACTCGCGTCTTTGTGTCCAAAGCATAATTGAGCCAATTATGACAAACGGAATAATCATCTGAACATATGGCCAACCACGCATCGATACTGAGCCTAGCAACCATCCGATTACTTGGCGTAGCTCTTCACCAGACAATGCAATCATTAATGAAATCAAAGAACCTAAAAATGAACTAAATATAACCCCTGTTAATATAAGAGTTTCCATTTTTAGCGAGCGGTCTACTATTCTAGCAAAGCCCATAACAGCTACCATCGTTAATATGGCACCTATCATACTAAAGGTCGGCAATGTAAAATGGCCTACTACAGGTATTGATATACTAAAAAAAATTGTCATAACTGCGCCAACTGATGCACCAGAGGAAACACCTAATGTATAAGGATCAGCCAAAGGATTTTTTAATAAGCCCTGAAAAGCTGCCCCTGCAATTGCAAGTGACGCCCCTACAAGCCCTGCCAGCAGGACTCGGGGTAATCGAATTTTCCATAAAATATTGGCGGCTGTTTCATCAGCCGCCTTATTCCACAACACTTCTAGTGGAATATGAACTGAGCCTATCGCCACACCACACCAGATGCTAATGGTTAGAAGCGTAATTGCTGTTACATAGGCTACAATTGTTTTACTCATTTAAACGCCTCAGGGTAGACAGCTTTTGCTAGTTCCTCAAGACCATCTGCTAATCGAGGACCTTGACGACTTATCATATTTTCATCTACTTGTACTATGGCTTTATTTTTTACGGCAGAGATTGTCTCAAAGCCTGCACGTTGTGGAATTTTCGTTAAAATTTCAGGTACATAATTATATGCCACAACAATGACATCTGGATTTTTCGCGATAATTTTTTCAGCATCGATTTGATACCAGTCATTTACATCTGCTGCCACATTTTCAGCCTGAATCATTCCTAGCATTTCATTCATAAATGTACCTTTACCGGCTGTATAAATCTGTGGCTCATCAGACGATTCTACAAAGACTTTCTTCGGCTCAACACCGTCAAGTTTTGTTTCAACTTCTTTAACTTTTGCCTTCATATTTGCAACAATTTTTTTAGCTTCTTCTAGTTTTCCTGTTGCACGACCAAGCTGTTCAATCGTTGTGTAAGTTTCATTAAAGTTTTTTGCATCCGCTACAACAAATACTTTCACACCTGCCGCCTCAAGCTGTTCAATGGCTCCTTTTGAATAACTCATACCTGACGCATGCGTAAAAACGATATCTGGCGATAAAGCAATAATTTTTTCAATATTATAATCCATACCGCCAACCTTTTCTTTTTTAGTAACCTCTGGTGGATAATCGTCATTATCAGTCACGCCAACTATTTCATTATTTAAGCCAAGGCCAAATAATATTTCTGTGTTACTCGGAATGAGTGAGACAATTTTTTCAGGAGGTGCCTCTAGCGTAATATCCTTGCCAGTAGCATCCTTTATCGTCATTGGGAATGTTGCTTGATCTACTTTTGCAGTCTCTTGTTGCTCAGAAGATGACGGCTTTTCATTTGTCGCCTCTTTTGTATTACATGCAGCAAGTAAGCCCATAGCTAAAAATGCTGATAACCCTATTTTCCAAATTTTCTTCATGTGAATCCTCCTTAGTCTATTTGTGCTTATAGTTTTTATTGTTTTTCTGATTGATCGATACATTTTAGTTTTTGATCGCCTAACATTGTGGGGTTATCGTCAACATCGCGAACTTCCAGCCAACATTTTGAATTTATCACCCAACTTTTTGAGTTTATCGCCTAACATTGTGAATTTATCGCCCATGTTTTCAAATTTATCGACATTCATCTTCCAAAACAAATACCCCTCATCATAAAATAATGAGGGGGTCAAATTTGCACAAAAATACATATACAAAATCCACCATCCTATCCTCGTAGGCTACAACGTGTTTTCTATAAAGGCAGGTCTCCTGGCTCGTGCTCCATACGCTTTTTCAAGCCTTCCCGAAATTTTCAGTGGCGTAGATTGAAAAAACTCACACATACAGTGGCGGGACCGCATCGGAATTACACCGATTTCCCTTTTCACTTTACTTAAGTAAAGAACCTTTATAATATTCAGTTGATTGTATTATACATGAAAATGAAAGAAGTCGCCTCCATTCGAGACGACTTCTAAACAAATCAATATACTAAAAGAAGTTAAACGATATCTGAAAAATACTGTACCGTTTTCATTGGTGCACCCATTTCTCGCAATGCCCATGTGTGCTCTAAATAAATATCTGCTAGCTTCTCATATTTGACGCCGAATCTTTGTGCCCACTCGACTGCTACCACACTTTCATATAAATGCGCCATTTTCTCTGCGACCTTTTTTGCTTCAAACGTTTTTGTTGCATCATCTAAACGGCTAAATGTTTGCAAAGTTGATTCTAGTTTTGCTAATTGATCCACGACAATTTCAACTAATGGACTGGCAACTAGTTTTTCTAGACGTTCTTCCATGACACGAACAAACATTTCGTGCGCATGAAACTTATCAACTAAACGAATAAGCTCTAATGCTAAAATATTCGCAGTCCCTTCCCACACAGTAAGTACCTGTGCATCTCTTAATAACCGAGGTGTAACAAAATCTTCAATATAGCCGTTTCCGCCATGTAATTCAATGGCTTCACTAGCATAATGTACAGCTTGCTCTGCAGTTTCTTTTTTCATGATAGCAATATACAAGCGGTTTAAAATAATGTCTTCTTTATTCCCCTGCCCACTAGTTACTTTGTCGTACAGCTGAATAAGATCAAAAACCGTGGCAACTTCTACATGAAGCTTGGCAGCGAATTTCCCTAGTGTATCCTGAATCATAGGATATTGCGTTAAAGGTTTACCAAAGGCATGACGATTTGTCACATAATGCTTCGCCTCTAAATATCCGCGGCGCATAATGCCGATAGAAGCAACCGCATTGCAAATTCTTGATAAATTAAGCGCCTCGAGCATATAATAAATTCCTTTATTCGGATCACCAACAACATATGCTAGCGCACCATCAAATTCCACCTCACCAGAAGGCACTGCTCTAACGCCAAGTTTATCCTTTAAACGCCGAATGCGGAGATTATTAACTGTGCCATCCTCATTTCGCCACGGAACTGCAAATAATGTTAAGCCCTTTGAGCCTACCTGAGCCCCTTTCATGCGCGCCAATACCATAGTTACTCCACACATTCCTGCGTTTGATGCAAAATATTTTTCCCCATATAAGCGATACTGATTGCCGTCCTGTCTTGCCTCCACAACATTCGCCCCAACATCAGAGCCACCTTGACGCTCCGTTAAAAATGTAGCCCCCTCATATAGCTCTGTATCTCCTGTTGCACAAACATGTGGTAAAAAGCGCTCCTTTACCTCATCACTCGCATAATGATCAAGGAGATAAGCCGTTGCCATTGTTAAAGTAACAGGACAGTAAAAGCCTGGCTCAGCATGTGATAGTATATAGCCTTGAGCAAAGCTATACACATAATTGCCCTTCCTACCTAATTGCGGAATATCCTTATGCACATAGCCAACTATGCCGGTATTGTACGTTTCTTCTATTGTTTTTTTATAGCCATCATTAACCCAAACCTCTGACACTTCTTCACCATAGGCATTATACCTTTGTAATCGAGGTTCACCCTCTCGATCCGTATGTTTGGCTCTCACATCAATATCTCCAGCACAAAGCTCACCAAAATCTGTTAACTCACGTTTTGCATAGTCCACAAACTCTTTATCTAGCATCATTTCTAAAACTTTATGAAGTGTATCATTATCGTTAAAAAAATTTGTTGTTTTCATTTCTTCCCGCTGTAAAACCTTCATGCTATCTCACCTCTTGTCCCTTCAAGGATTGTTTTAGTATTTTGCCCGATGCATTTCGTGGTAACGCTTCCACACGTTCAAAGATGCGTGGAATTTTATATTTAGCAAGATGCTCCTCCAAATAAGCTTTCAGTTCATCCTCTTCAATTTCCGTTTTAGCGGCATAAACGGCCTTCACCGTTTCTCCCCACTCCGGATGCGGTACACCTATTACTGCCACTTCAAAAATCCCCTCATAGCTCAACATACTATCTTCAATTTCTTTCGGATAAATATTCACACCGCCTGACAAAATGACATCCTTTTTACGATCAACAATCCAAATATAGCCGTCCTCATCTAAGCGAGCTAAGTCACCTGTTTTCAGCCAGCCATCTATAAATGCAGCCTTTGTTGCCATATCATCCTTGTAATAGCCCAGCATATTACCCTCACCGAATATCACAATTTCTCCTACTTCACCAACACTGACATCTTCTCCATTGTCGTTAATAATACGCAGCTCCCCCCCAAGCGGTGCACGCCTACCAACGCTCCCTGCCTTCGTTGCATGCTCTTCGCCAAACAATATTGAACCGTTTGGACCAGCCTCTGTTAGGCCATAAACACAAGTTAAGTTTTCTGTTCTGAAAGCTTCTTGTAAATGGCGGACTTCGTTTTGTGATAACGGCGCTCCGCCATAAGACCACCATTTCATCGATGATAAATCAGCTGTTTGCAATCTTGGCATTTGAGCGGTTAACAAATACGCGACAGGTGCGCCGAAGAAATGCGTTGTCCGTTCCCGCTCGATTGAATCTATCAATAAATCAGGCGTAAATGTTGGCGTTAGCACATTTGTCGAGCCTACAAATACTCCTGCCATTAAAAATAAATGTAATGGGGCTGAATGCGTCAACGGCATCATAAGAAGAATCCGACTTTCTGGCTTTACTTCCATTTCTACTGCAATCATTTGCGCTACAGTTAAAATATTGCGATAGCTAAACAATACTCCCTTTGGTTTTCCCGTTGTACCCGAGGTATATAAAATCGTAGAAACATCATCTTCATTCAACTGGCAATCAATTGTTTGACTGCTTGCATGTTGAATAAGTGATTCATAGTTTAGCCAATCAGCCTGCTCTTGACCTGTTTTGATTTTTAAAGGAACAACCGTGATGTTTTCAACTGCTGCAAAAATCGCCTCATGCACTAGAATAGCTTTAGCATCAGCATGCTGCGCTACATACTCAACCTCTTGCAGCGTAAATTTCGCATTTACTGGAACAACAATAGCTCCAATACGCTGAATAGCAAAATAGCTAATAACAAACTCTACAACATTTGGCATAAAAATGATCACTTTATCGCCTTGCCAGACCCCCTGCTCTAACAAAGCATGACTAAGACGTGTCACTTGCTCATCTAAATCACGATAAGTCACACGTCTGCCCTGACAAACAACAGCTTCACTCATAGGGTACTTTCGCGCATTACGTGCTAACAAATTCGAACTATTCATCATGCATCTCTCCCTTTAAAGTCGCTAATTTTTCTGTAAATATGCCTTGTAATTGCTGTAACTCCTTTTTCATCTGTACAAGCTCTGCAATTTTGCCATCAATTTCTTGCATTTTTTGCTCCCCATATTCGACCGTACGCTCCAACTGCTGAATGCCCGTGCGATCATAATCAAACAGCAATACCATTTCCTTGATCTCCTCAAGTGAAAAACCGTATCGCTTTCCTCGGAAAATAAGCTTAAGCTTCGCTAATTCTTTTTTTGAAAAGGTTCGCTGATTAGTAGATGATCGATTAGGATTAAGCAGCCCAAGCTCCTCATAATAACGAATGGTCCGTGTTGAAACATTAAACTGCTTAGCCACTTCTTGAATCGTCTTCAACATCATCTCCCCCTTCCGTTTTCCATCAGTATACCATTGACGTTAGCGTAAACCACAACAAGATTTCTGAATTTTATAGAAAAATATCGTTTTAAGTAGATGAATTGTTTTATTTCGGGTGCTGTTTGTCAGTTTGGCTGTTGTATCCGTCGGGGCGGCGGGTCTATCCATCGATTCGGCTGTCGCTTCCGTCGCTCTTGTGGGGCTTTCCGTCGCTCTGGCGATTCTTTCCGTCGCTCTAGCGGGGCTTTCCGTCGATTTGACGATTCATTCCGTCACTTTGACTGTTCTATCCGTCACTTCTGCTTCTATCCGTCGATTCGTCTGTTGCTTCCGTCGCTCTGGCGATTCTTTCCGTCGCTTCGAAGGGCCTATCCGTCGGGTTGGCGAGTTTATCCGCCAAGTCCTTAATATTATGTAAAATTCTATACAAAGTTTTTCAACCCTGACTTTAGTTTTGTTAAATTGTGCAGCTTATGTTGGAATTCGCCGCTAAAAGTGTGAGTTGCGCCGCTAACCAAGGGAGGAACGCCGCTAAAACCCGATTTTCCGCCGCTAACCAAGCAAGGAACGCCGCTAAAACCTGAAATTCCGCCGCTAACCACAAGATCAAATCCATTTCAACAGAAAAAAGCCCCGGCACATTGTCGTGCCGGGGGCTAGAGAGACTATTATTACATTTTTTCCGGTGCAGATACGCCGATTAAGCGTAGTGCGTTGGCGATTGTTGTACGCACAGCAGTAATAAGGGCTAAGCGAGCTTCTGTTAGCTCTTTATTTGAAGCATCTAACACTTTTTCAGCGTTATAGAAGCTGTGGAATGCAGCTGCCGTGTCTTGAATATAGTTGGCGATACGGTGTGGTGTACGGTGCTTCGCAGCATCTGCTACCACTTTCGGGAAGTCGCCCACTTTTTTCAGTAAATCAATTTCTTTTTCTGCAGTTAACAGAGTTAAATGATCTGTTGTTGCAGCAAAGCCTTGCTCAGTCGCTGAGCGTAAAATTGAAGAAATACGTGCATGCGCATATTGTGCATAATACACTGGGTTTTCATTTGATTGAGATACGGCAAGGTCAAGGTCAAAGTCCATGTGAGAATCGCCCGCAGTTTTCACGAAGAAGTAACGAACTGCGTCTAAGCCAACCTCTTCTACAAGCTCACGCATTGTAACAGCGTTCCCTGTACGTTTAGACATTTTGAATTTCTCACCGTTTTTATAAAGCTGAACCATTTGGATGATTTCTACTTCAAGCGTATCACGGTCGTAGCCAAGCGCTTGAATAGCAGCTTTCATACGTGGGATATAACCGTGGTGGTCAGCTCCCCAAATATTAATTAATTTATCGAAGCCACGTACAATTTTATCCTCATGGTATGCGATATCTGGAGTTAGATATGTGAAAGAGCCATCATTTTTAATTAACACGCGGTCTTTATCGTCACCAAATGTTGTTGAACGGAACCAAGTAGCGCCCTCTTCTTCAAATACATGACCATTGGCTTTCAGTTTATCTAACGCTACTTCGATTTTGCCGTTTTCGTATAGTGAAGTTTCTGAATACCACACATTAAAGTTTACACGGAAGTTTGCAAGGTCTGTTTTTAACTTGTCTAATTCTAACGCTAAACCATGTTGACGGAAGAATGCAAAACGTTCTTCATCAGATTTTGCTAAAATTGCATCGCCATGCTCGCCTGCCAGTTTACCAGCGATTTCAATAATATCTTGACCGTGGTAGCCGTCCTCTGGCATCTCAGCATCCATTCCTAAAGCTTGCTTATAACGCGCTTCAAGTGAATATGCTAAGTTATTAATTTGGTTACCCGCATCGTTAATGTAGTACTCACGAGATACATCGAAACCTGCCATATCTAATACGTTACATAATGAATCCCCTACAGAAGCTCCACGTGCGTGACCTAAATGAAGATCACCTGTTGGATTTGCAGATACGAATTCAACTTGAACTTTTTCACCCGCACCAGCATTAGAACGACCATAATCAGCACCTTGCTCAAGCACTGCTTTTACTACACCAGTTAAGAAATCTTTACGTACAGTAATATTCATGAAGCCAGGGCCAGCTATATCGATTTTCTCAATATCAGTGCCTACTGTGTCAAGATTTTCTAAAATAGCTTCTGCAATCGCACGAGGTGGTTTTTTTGCTAATTTCGTTAATTGCATAGCAATATTTGTTGCATAGTCACCGTTTGCTTTATCCTTCGGTGTTTCAAGGTGAATATTTAATTCTGTGCCAGCCTCGACTAAGCCAGCTTTTTCAACAGCCTGCGCAATCGCTGCTTTAATGGCTTGTTGTACTTGTTCTACTGCGTTCATCATTGTACCTCCGTAAATGTAATATCTAATTTATAATTGCCAACGGATTGCCCACCCATTAGTAAATCGTACTGTACATGGAAATCTCCGCTTACTGCCTGTTGTGTATACGTCATTTTTTTCGTGTGGATGACGAGCGGCATTGAACCGAATTCACTTTCATAATGACCTATTTGTTGTTCAATTATGTTAAGTGGTAGTCGCATTTTTACTGCTCCAGTACGCATAATTAATGCCTGTTCATTGCCTAACTTCATAGTTGTGCGGATGGTTTTATCCTCCTGCACCTCTTCATATTTCAAATACATGCTTCCTGCTTTTTCAAGTAGCTGCCCTGTCAGCCACATTTCATAACTTTCAGAATCACCATCAATCGGGCGAATCGTAGAAATGAGCTTAATGTTCACCTGCGATCTTGCTTCGTTCGCCATTATGGACGCTCCCTTTTAATGTTTTTACTATAACCTTTTTATTATAGGATGAATCCTCATATTTTTTCAAGGTAGAAGTAAGTATTCCATCCGATGTGGCAGTAATTTGTTCATTATTTAATGATTGACACAATTCACCTGCAAATCTACAGTTATATTAAATAATCAGAATATTCAATTACCTTTACGAAATGAGGGTTACTGTATGTTAACACTTGAACAAATTCATGCTGCTAAACGGAGAATTTCATCTTATATATATGAAACGCCTATTATTCGATTAAATGGGCTCGATCAATTTTTAGGATGTCACGTCTATATTAAAGCCGAGAATATGCAAAAAACAAACTCCTTTAAGCTTCGAGGGGCTCTCAACAAAATGCTTTCCATGCCGTTAGAACAATTACAAAAAGGTGTAGTCGCTGCATCCTCAGGTAATCATGGCAAAGGTGTCGCCTATGCTGCCAAGCTAGTAAATAGTAAGGCGACAATTGTTCTACCAGATTCAGCTCCTACCATTAAGATTGATGGAATACGTGCCTTAGGTGCAGAGATTGTACAATGTAAGCTGGCAGAAAGACATGTACTAACAGAAAAACTCAGTCGTGATCATGGCTTTTGCAATATACATCCTTATGATGATTACAATATTATGGCAGGACAAGGAACAGCAGGTTTGGAAATATTAGCACAGCTTCCTGATGTCGATACTATTGTTGTTCCTATTGGTGGTGGTGGGTTAATTAGTGGCGTTGCAACTGCTGTAAAATCTATGGCCCCTCATATTAAAATAATCGGCGTGGAGCCTGCTGTCGTATCGCGTTATAGCAAAAGCTTAAAAGCTGGTGAAAGATTGCTGTTAGCGGAACAAAAATCTTTGGCTGATGCTCTACTAACTTTACAGCCTGGGGAACGGAACTTCCCAATTGTTCAACAGCTTGTCGATGAGGTTGTAAGTGTGGATGAAGTATTAATTCAACGTGGGATGAAAACCTTACTTTCAGAGGGTAAAATTATTGCAGAACCTTCCTCTTCTATCGGCATTGGCGCTGCCCTGCAAGGAGCTTTACCTATTCGTACAAATGAAAAAGTGTGCTTCCTTATTTCAGGAGGAAATGTTGGATTAGAAGCTTTGACATAAGAAAAATAGACAAAAAAAGCATCTGCTCAAATTTAACGAGTAGATGCTTTTTTGCTTGTCGTGTTTAAACGTAACTCTCAGGATTTTTTAAATTCATAACAGCCTTTTTAGGAAATAAAGCTTTCCAGAAATAAATTGCGAGACCAATTAACACTAGACAATGAAAGATATAAATAGAAACAGAAAGAACATTCGGCTCACTATCGGTCAAGAATGCAATAAAATCATGCGTAGCGTGCCAGACAATTGGGAACATAATACTTTTTGTCTTTGCAACAATCTCTGCACAAACTAGCCCAAAGAGGAATGCAAAAAATATTTGTATTAACGTCAATAAAAAATCATGACCGGAAAATAAATTTGCAATGTGTCCAATACCAAACAAAAATGAGGAGACGAGAATAGCAATTTTAAGCCCTTTTGCTGATAAATATTTGAAAATTAGACCTCGGAAAATAAGCTCTTCACAAAAACCAACGGCAATAACAAGTAGAAGCAAAGTAAATACATATTGCATAGAAAAACCATCTTTATCAGTAATACCATTCAAGAATGCAACCAGCTCAGAGACAACGATAACAGCTATCCACGCCTCTGCTTTAAACTTTCTAAATCCGAAATCTTGGAAAGAGAATTTACTTTTTTTCATGATCCAAAGAGTAACTAGTACACCAACTGCAAAGGCAATAAATTGAATCAAAGTTATAGAACTTAAGCTACTTATATTTTTGACAGCTATAATTACACCAGCTATGAAAGGAAAAACAATTGCAAGTAAAGTAAATAATATCGATAAAAGAATAGGTGAATTTTTCATTTTCATATATTTTCTCCAGTCAATAATTTTTGTTTAACTCCTACAAATACGTCTTTTAAAATATCTTCAATTTCCGAGCTATCTAAATCGCAAGTATTCGTCGCACACATTGTTGCAATACCATGTGCAGTTAACCATGTATCGATAAATAGGGATCTAGCGGAGGTTTGAGTTAATCCTGTTAATTTTGAAATTATTGCTATAATCCCTTGGTTTTCTACGTCATTTAATAAATCCGAAAAGCTGGAGATTTTATATTTATTGGATAGAAACAATAGCTCAAATAGCTTTTTTTCTTCGCGAGCAAAGTTAATATAAGCCAAACCCATCCCTAAAAAAGAACTTTCTTGCAAGCCTTGAAACATTCTTTCGTTGTATAGATTGCCAGCCCTTTCATATATTGCATACTTCAAATCATCCATATTCGAAAATAATCGAAATATAGGCTTTGTCGAACAACCTAACTCTTTTGCTAAATCCCTTGCATTCACACTATCAATACCACTTTTCCTAACCATTTCAAAAGCACAATCCAATAAAATTTCTTCTGTAAACCGCTCTTTTGGTGCCAAAAAAATTTGCCTCCTTTTGATAGGTAACGTTTGTTACCTATAATGTAACAGTGTTTTCCTATTAATGTCAATAAGGCATTCAAAAAAAATTTCCCAATAAATGAAAAAAGCTCACTTTGATGAGCCTTGTTTTACCAAGAAAGTCCGTAAACTCCCAATAACTATTGATGCCTAAAATATAAAAGCAAGTGGGGCTAAAAGTGAACTCATTACGCTTCCTCACTTTTAGCCCCACATTAATCAATTATGCCTCGGCATAATTGATTGGGTAGATGCTTTTTGTATTTAAACGTAACTCTCAGGCTTCTCATTATTTATGATTACCGCTCCCGCCTTATCTTTCTTAGTAAATAAAGCTTTCCAGAAATAAATTGCTAGACCTATTAACAATATACACTGAAAGACATAAATAGAAACCGCAAGGACATTCGGCTCACTTTTATCAGTCAAGAATGCAAAAAAGTCGTGCGTAGCGTGCCAGACAATCGGTAATATAATACTTTTTGCCTTTGCTACAATTTCTGCACAAACTAGCCCAAAGAGGAATGCAAAAATAATTTGTAGTAATGTCATTAAAAAATCCTGACCGGAAGCTAAATTCGCAAGATGTCCAATACCAAACAAAATTGAGGAACCTAGAATAGCCACTTTAAGCCCTTTTGCTGATAAATATTTGAAAATTAGACCTCGGAAAATAAGCTCTTCACAAAAACCAACTGCAATAACAAATAGAAGTAAAATAAATATATACTGCGCAGAAAAACCATCATTATCTGTAATACCATTTAAGAATGGAACCAGCTCAATAACAACGATAACAGCCATCCACGCCTCTACTTTAAACTTTTTGAATCCGAAATCTCGGAAAGAGAATTTACTTTTTTTCATGATCCAAAGAATAACTAGAACACCAGCCGCAGTGGAGATAAATTGAATCAAAAATATTGAGCTTGAGCTACTTATATTTTTGATTGTTATAATTGCCCCAGCTATAGCAGGAAAAACAAGTGCAAGCACAGTAAATAATATTGATAAAAGAATAGGCGAATTTTTCATTTTCATTTATTTTCTCCATTCAATAATTTTTGTTTAACGCCTTCAAAAACGTCTTTTTAAATACTTTCAATTTCCAAGCTTAAGCTTTGTTGAGCAACCTAACTCTTTTGTTAAATCCCTTGCATTTTCACACTAACAACGTCATTCTTCTTAACCATTTCAAAAGCACAATTCAAAAAAATTCACCTTCATCCGATAGGTAACACCCGTTACCCATAATGCAAAATTTTTTTCCTGGTTATGTCAATAAGATATGTGAATCTAATCAAAAAGTTTCCAAAAAAATTAAAAAGCTCACTTTGTAAATGAGCCTTGTTTTCTTAAGAAAGCTTGTTATCTCCCCATATCTATTGAACCCAGAAATGATTATGTTAGCTAAATGTAAGTGGGGCTAAAAGTGAGCTCATTACGCCTCCCCACTTTTAGCCCCACATTAAAATTGTTTACCTTCCTAAAATCATTTCTCTTAGCAATTTGTTATATTTGCGACTGATATTTCACTGCTTAGCAACGACTATTTATATCATCCTATATGACCTAGTTATTGCTTTCTTGTTTAATTTGATCAATTCTTTTTTTGCCCCAATCATACATCATCTCAACGATCGGTAATAATGTCATCCCTAGTTCTGTCATGGAATATTCTACTTTCGGAGGGACTTCTGGAAACACTTCTCGATGAACAATCCCATCTTCCATCAGTTCACGTAATTGGTTTGTTAATATCTTATGAGATATTTTCGGAAAAAGTCTTTGAAGCTCACTGAAACGATGCGTCCCTTCTACACCTAAATGCCACAAAATCACAACTTTCCATTTCCCGCTAATGATCGATAAGGTAAGTTCTTTTTCACAATGGTAATCGTTATTTAATATTCTCGCTTTTATCTCTTCTCTTAATTTATCTGACATAGAGCTAGCTCCCTTTTCATATAAGTAACTTTTAGTAACCTCCGCACCAAAAAGTGCACTCTTCACAATGTATAAAACCGTAGTAAAATGAGGATAGTCTTAAAGACAAATCTTAATCTATTTTTTCGTCTAAATAAAATGATCTTAACTGAAGGAGCAAAAAAACATGCAAACAATCGCAGGGAAAGTGGCGTTGATTACAGGGGCAGGACGTGGAATCGGACGTGCAACAGCAGTAGCTTTTGCGCAAGAAGGTATTCACGTAGGTCTTGTTGGACGTACTCTTGAAAATTTACAACAAGTAGCAGAGGAACTTAAGCAGTATGATGTGAAGGTTGCAATCGCTGTGGCAAATGTAGCGGATTTAGATTCTATTACCGCAGCCGTTGAATCTATTCGCGGCGAGCTTGGCGCCATCGATATTTTAGTAAACAATGCCGGCATTTCAAAATTCGGTAACTTCATGGACTTAACGCCTGAAGAATGGACAAATATTATCGATGTTAACGTAAAAGGTGTGTACTACACAACACGCGCTGTATTACCAGAGATGATAGAGCGTAATACAGGAGACATCATTAATATCTCATCGACAGCTGGTCAAAAAGGTGCACCGATTACAAGTGCATACTCGGCTTCAAAAGCTGCAGTTATCGGATTGAGTGAATCATTAATGCTTGAAGTACGTAAGAAAAACATTCGCGTTACAACATTAACGCCAAGTACAGTTGCTACGGATATGGCAGTTGAGCTTAACTTAACAGATGGCAATCCAGAAAAAGTGATGCAAGCAGAAGATTTAGCAGATTTAATGGTTGCACAGCTAAAACTTCATCCACGTGTTGTATTAAAACATGCTGGACTTTGGTCTACGAACCCTTAATAGAACTATTCGAAATATCAAGGCGCTATCTGATGTATTTGAGATGGCGTCTTCCTTTTTTAGACTAACAAGCTCTAATTGGGACTACCAACCCGTCTATCACATGAACTACATCATTTGTAAAAGCTTGATAAGACCTTTTATCAAAAGATGTTTATAAATACCTTTGAGAACAATTTATCCTAATTGCTTCAATCTTTTTATTTGGTTGCATAATACCACCATGTTCAGCTTATCGATACTAAGAAAATGATGTTAGAATTAAACCATTGTTTGAATTAATGTTTTATAAAATTTTTCATAGATTTAATTTAGGATTTTTCCCGTCAGTAAACTCAATTGCTATAACATGTATACCTTTATTTCCTGCTGAAGCTCACAAAATTTGGAATGGGTTAATCTAAATCTCATTTAACAGTAGAAGGAATGTTGGTGGTCTTTCAATCACTCAATATCGTTAAGTCAAGTTGCCCAAGGCGAGCAGCATTGGAGATCAAGTCCACCTCGGCAATTTTCTCATCTTTTATTGTGAATTGAATCACGTAAATTAACTTCCCGTTCGGAGCCGCAATCGCCCCGATACATCCATCCACAATGGCCACCTGCGCAGCTTTGGCGCGCCCCGATACCTTCTTGGCTAGGGTCATGGCTCCTCGCGTTTCAGTTCGAGTGCCTGTTTCACGATCATCTCGAAGGACTACATCCGGATCTAGTACCGCTACCAGCGAATCGAAATCTCCAGCGTATGCTGCAGTAAGGAAAGCGTCAACAAGTATACGCTGACGATCCAAATCGGATTGTGAACTCATCTCTTTTCCTCTTACCTTTTGACGCGCACGGCTCGCAAGCTTTCTAGTGGCTAGTTCAGATTTCCCCACAATAGGTGCAATTTCGTTGAATGGCATGGCAAAGATATCATGCAGCACGAAGGCAATTCGTTCCGCTGGATTTAGTTTGTCAATTACAACAAGTAGTGCGAGTCCAACTGATTCGGCCAACAGTGCTTCTTGTTCCGGATTGTATCGATCTTCAGAGTTAGCAAAAACTTCGGGTAAAGCTTCGTTCATGAATTCCTCATGCTTGGCTTTTCTCGAACGTAACATGTCGAGACAAATCCGCGATAAGACCGTGGTCAACCATCCTCCTAAATTCTCAATCTCACTTCTATCTGAACGATGAAGACGTAACCAAGTTTCTTGCACCGCATCCTCCGCTTCTGTCAAAGATCCAAGCATACGGTAAGCCAATGCCTGCAAATGATTTCGGTACGATTCGAATTGCTCTTCCATAAGACTGAATTCTCCTTCAATATCTTTTATCATTAATAATATTTTATATCATATTGACGAATGAAGTTCAGCCAATGTGACAAAAAGCCAATCATCTGCGTCGTCACACTCTCTCCATTTGATGCGTCATTATAGTGAGAGGCCCATTTAAGGGTTTCTATTATATCTACAAAGGAGTGTTTACTATGCAATCAAGAATGAGAAATCCAGTTATGTTTTTGCCTGAAGTGGGCCAATCCTTGCAAGCGTTAGGCGAAGCTTTATTTGCGTTAGCCGAGAAAAACGGTGTGCCGGCTGGTACCCTTTACCTTACCTATCTTCGTGCCAGTCAAATCAACGGTGATAGTGTCTGTGTTGATCTTCATTCCCGTATCGCAATGGCTGCTGGCGAATCAGTCGAACGACTTCTAGCCGTATCTGCTTGGCGCGAAACGTCAAACTTCACAGACGCAGAACGTGCTGCTCTAGGGCTCAGTGAATCGATAACTCGACTGCATAACCAGACCGATCCGGTACCAGACGAAGTGTACAAGGAAGCATCTCTTCACTATGATGAAGCGGCACTGGCTACGCTCATTACTGGTATCTCCACAGCTAATCTTTACAACAGGCTTAACGTCTCAACACGCCAAATAGTGGACGTTTTGTCCCGCAAATAAGATCAGCAGTCACTACTTGTAGAAACAGGAGGTTTTTTTATTATGTCAACAGTACTTTATATCACAGCTCATCCACGTGATGAGCAATCCTATTCCATGGCGGTAGGCAAAGAATTTATGCAAGCTTACCGTTCAGCTCATCCGCAAGATGAGGTGATCCATCTCGATTTGTATAAAATGAATATCCCCCATCTGGACGCTGATGTTTTAAATGGGTGGGACAAGCTTAAAAGTGGAATTGCTTTCGAAGAATTAACGCTTGCGGAGCAAACGAAAATCGGACGTATTAATGAACTTGCCGATCAATTTGTGGCCGCAGATAAATATATCTTTGTAACTCCTATATGGAATTACTCCTATCCCCCAGTGATGAAAGCATATATTGATTCTTTTTGTATCGTAGGTAAGACATTTAAATATCTTCCTGATGTTGGTAGGATTGGTTTGCTCGGCGATAAAAAAGCGCTCCACATTCAAGCTAGCGGAAGTGTATTGTCACCCGGCTCAAATACGCCCGCCGAGGGTTTTGAAATGGGACACAGTCACCTAAAAGTCATTATGGAGTTCGTGGGAATAACTGACTTTAAAGGCATCTTTGTTGAAGGGATGGCCGAGTACCCTGAACAAGCCTCGCAGTTAAAGGAAAAGGCAATTCGACAAGCCCACAAAATAGCAGAAAACTTCTAAGCGAAGGAGTTGAGTAGGAGGGGGTGACTACCCCCCCACCTCTCACACCATCGTAGAACGATTCTGTATACGGTAGTTCAATTAACGCAGTTGCGACTTAGCCAAAAGGGATATCATTAATTCTCCATATCAGAGTTTAAAGGAAAATGGGGCTAGCTCATAGCTAAACCCCACTCTAACCGCTTCATATCAACATTTACGAAGCCCGTATTATTTTACCCAACCCAAAATCATTTCTCTTAATAGCTTAGAAGCAATATTTGCGACTGACGTTTCACTTTCGTCGCAGAAAGCATTATGAGTGTTTTATTGCTTTATTTTACCCAACCCAAAATCATTTCTCTTAATAGTTTTGAAGCTGTATTCGCAGTCATTTCTGATGAGTCGTAGATTGGTGCTACTTCAACTAGATCAAAGCCCACTACATTGACGTTACTTGCAGCAATCGCATGGATTGACGCTAGTAATTCTTTTGATGTAATGCCTCCGCAATCTACTGTTCCTGTACCTGGTGCATGCGCTGGGTCAAGTACATCTATATCAATCGTAACGTAAACATTACGTCCCGCTAAAGACGGTAATACTTCTTTTAATGGTTCTAGCACTTCAAATTTTGAAATGTGCATGCCATTTTCCTTCGCCCATTCGAATTCTTCCTTCATACCTGAACGAATACCAAATGAATAGACATTTTTCGGTCCAATATGTTCAGCAATTTTGCGAATAGGTGTTGAGTGAGAAAGTGGCTCCCCTTCATATTCTACACGTAAGTCTGTATGTGCATCGAAGTGGATAATTGCTAGGTCATCATATTTTGCTGATACTGCTTTCATAACAGGCCACGATACTAAATGTTCGCCACCCATACCTACAGGAATCTTATCATCTGCTAAAAGCTTCTCGATATACTTTTCAATTTCATCTAGCGAGCGCTGAGCGTTACCGAATGGTAATGGTATATCACCCGCATCAAAATATTTCACTTCTTCTAGCTCGCGGTCTAAATATGGACTATATTCTTCTAGTCCAATAGATACTTCACGGATACGCTGCGGACCAAAACGTGAGCCCGGACGATAACTAACTGTCCAGTCCATTGGCATACCATAAATGACCGCCTGAGCATCCTCATATGTAGGATGACTTTTTATAAAAACATTTCCTGAATAAGCTTCATCAAATCTCATTACTCGACCTCCACTATATTAGAAATTACTAAATTCATTTTCACCACTAGAGTTGATATCCGTTCTGGGCGCTTTTCTGGGGCATCCATCTTCACCACTGCAATTCTAACAAAATGTCATTCAAATCCTTCGATGATGAACCTTTTATCATTACTCTATTAAGGACTTACAGGAATGTAATGAAACCTCTATCCTTGTATCCTCGTATACATTATTGGAATGTCTAGCAAAATTCGATTAAACTCTACAATGTGTTATTTTTTGTCGAACACTAGCATTTCAAACAGTACAAAAAAAGTATAGATGTTTTTGAATAAAGTGCAATAGTTTTTACCAATAATTTCGATTAAATATGAATGTTCAGACACATACTATACGCAAGTGTGAGAAAACGAGGTGAAGTCGGATGCAGAGAAAAAGCTATCAACGTAAACAAAAGCGTGTAAAGCGTACGCGTAAAGCACTTACCCTTTTTATCGCCTTTACATCTGCAATTGTAGTAGCATTTATAGCTTTACGCGTCTATGTTCAAGTGGCTGGTGCCCCACCTTTAACCGTACCTAAAGCCTCTATTTTCTTAGATGAAAATGAGAACCAAATTGGGGATCACTTTACGAATGAACGACGTTATTGGGTTGGGCGTGATGAGATGTCCCCCTATTTAGCAAAAGCAGTAGTCGCTGTTGAGGATAAAGATTTTTATAAGCATGGCGGTTTGGATTTTTCTCGTATCGCTGGTGCATTATTAGTGGACCTTAAGGCTGGGGGGAAGGTTCAAGGAGCAAGTACAATTACGCAACAATATGCTCGAAATCTATATCTTTCACATGAAAAATCTTGGACACGAAAATTAAATGAAGCACTGTATGCTTATAGATTAGAAGTTTTTTATAATAAGGATGAAATATTGGAAGGCTACTTAAATACTGTTTACTACGGACATGGGATGTACGGCGTAGAAGCAGCTAGTCGATTTTATTTCGGAAAATCAGCAAAAGACTTAACATTAGCAGAAGCTGCAATGTTAACAGGAATTCCAAAAGGGCCAAGTATTTACTCCCCTATTGTCAATCTAGATAAAGCAACTAATCGCCAACACGTTATTTTAAAACTGATGGCCGATCAAGGTGCTATTACGCAAGATGAAAAAACACGTGCAGAAAGTGAAAAGCTTGTCTTAAAGAATGATAGCTGGGTAGCAGCAAAATCAGTAGCACCATTTTTCCTTGACGTAGCATGGCAAGAGGCTAGTGAAATTTTGAAAGCGAAAAATCTCGACATTAGTGAAGGTGGCTGGACTATCCAAACAACCCTTAATCTAGAACACCAAAAGGCAGCGGAAGAAGCTGTAGCCAAACATATGCCTAATGATGATCTCCAAACTGCTTTTGTAAGTATGAAATCCAAATCAGGCGCCGTTACAGCATTAGTTGGTGGTCGCGACTATGCTACAAGTTCATTTAACCGAGTTACACAGGCAAAACGTCAGCCAGGCTCAACCATTAAACCTATTTTATATGCGGCAGCTTTAGAGAATGGTTATACACCTTTAACCTATTTAAATGTAGGTGAGACAACTTTCACTTATGATCATGGACGTGCCACATATGCACCCAAAAATGTTAATGGCAAATTCGCAAACCATGATATGTCTATGGCCCAAGCTATCGCTATTTCAGATAATATATACGCTGTGAAAACTTTAGAGGAAATTGGATTTAAAGCATTTCATAATATGGCTAATCGCTTCAACGTGAATATCGGTACTAAGGACAATTTATCTATCGCGCTTGGAACGACTGAAACAACATTATATGAAATGACGAATGCTTATAATATTTTAGCATCGCAAGGTAAAAAAACTACGCCTACTACTATTGTTTCTATTAAAAATGCAAATGGCGATATCATCTATGAAAATAAAGAAGCTGATAAAGAAGATGAGACTGTTCTCTCAAAAGAAAATACGTATATCTTAACAGAAATGATGACGGGTATTTTCGATCCAGTCTTTAGTGATTATTCTCCTGCTACAGGGATTGGCATTCGCTCTCGCATGACGCATACGTATGCAGCCAAATCTGGCTCTACAAATAGCGATCAGTGGCTAATTGGATTTACACCTAGCTTAACTGCTGGCGTGTGGAACGGCTATGACCAAGGAAAAAATCTAACAGAAAGAGAAGATACTGCATCTACAAAGCAAATTTGGATCGACTTTATGGAGGCTGTCAATAAAGGAACAAAGAACGAAGATTTTGCAAAGCCTAAAGACGTTAAAGGTGCGGTCATCGATATTGAATCAGGTAAGTTAGCAACAGATGCCTGCCCGAAACAACGTCTCGTCTATATGGATGCTAAAGATGTACCAACTGAAAAATGTTCAAACTTCGATATTCTCGATACGAATACGTGGGGGAAATTCTGGAATATGCTTCCATTCTCCATTTTTAAAGATTAACATACGGAACCTTTATCAGAGATAGACGTTTTAATTAACGAAGTCTCTCGACAAAGTACAGACATATACGAAAAAGAAAAGCTTTCTCTTCCCCGGAGCCGTGTCCGTGGGAACAGAAAGCTTTTCTTATTTATGGTTCGCGAAGTAGATCAGCATCATGGGGCATTTGGCTTGGGTTTGGGTTGTTCAAATGCCGCATAGTGCTCATCACATTCGCAGAACCAAGTGTCCTAGCTTACTAAAATGTAAGCTCTGCATCAAGTTTACTTCGTTTCAAATCCACTTTCAACCTTATATCGAAGGCGATTGCAAAATGTCACAGATTGTTCAATCATTGCAGGTCTATTAAACAAATAAATCTTGACGCAATTGCTCCTCACTACGTGCCCACAAGTCCGGATTAAGCTCTTCTAGGAAAGAAGCTAACATCTTTTTAGATGGTGCATCCATATGTTCTACAATAATATGACGCTTCATTGATTTATCCATTTTATTCACATGATCAGCTAAAATTTTATAGCCACGACGTTTTTCACGATTAACTACCATTTCACACGCCGTCACACCTGCATAGTAAGGTCCATCCGCTTTATGGTCTATTGTCACCCAAACCAACCAATACGGTTTCCCACCTTCTGAATCAGCACGATCTGTCGTAAATTTAATACCTCGTTCCACATCACTGCGAGCATGCATAGCACCAATTTCAACTGATGCCGTCCCCTCTTCTATATCGATAATGACTGGCGATACGTTTTCAAGCGAAAGCGAACCGATACCAAATCCCTTATGTCCGTCTGTTGGGTCATTTTTAATAATAGTAAAGCCCATTTTTTGTTTTGCTTTTTCTTCATTTGCCATACTTTAACTACCTCCGTTCTGCTATTATAAAAGTAAAGCATAGTTAAGCGCATTAGCACCGTAATGAACACGACACTGACATTGCGCATATGCCTATATACAAGTAAGAAGTTTATACTTTCTTATAAACTAACTATACAACATTATTCAATAAAGGAGGCAATATTATGCCATACGTAACAGTGAAAATGCTTGAAGGTCGTACAGAGGAACAAAAACGCGCACTAGTAAAAGAAGTAACAGAAGCCGTTTCTCGTACAGTTAATGCGCCACCAGAAAATGTAACAGTCTTCATCGAAGAAATGTCTAAAAACCATTACGGTGTTGCAGGCGTGCGCTTCAGCGATAAATAAAGAGTAGGACGGGTAGAGCATAAAAAGCTCTACCCATTTTTAACGTATGGGTATCGTCGTTTTTCAGTTTTAACGGCGGAATATGGCCCATTAGCGGCGATATTTACTTTTTAGCGGCGGAACTTGACCTTTAGCGGTGTTATTTACCGTTTTAGCGGCGGAACTTGACCCTTTAGCGGCGATATTTACCGTTTTAGCGGCGGAACTTGACCCTTTAGCGACGATTCTCACTGTTTTAGCGGTGGAACAGGATCTGTTGTACCGACAACTCGTAATTTCAATACTAGGATGTGAACTATGAAATGAATAAATTTAAACTATCACTACTTATTTGTATGCTCATCGTTGGCCTCTTACTTATTTTTATTAACCCCATTCAAAATGCAATCATCGCTCATTTGAGTAAACAACTAAATACAACTGATTACAGTGCAGAAGATATTGAAAAAAACAATAATGCGGATGCCGATTTTGAATTTGAAGCAGTGCAATCTCTATCCATTGCGGAAGTTTTAAAAGCTCAAACAACCGCAAATAAAATGCCGGTCATTGGCAGTATCGCTGTCCCTAGTGTTGGTATGAAACTTCCTATCGTCAAAGGAGTTGGTAATGCATCTCTTGCCGTTGGAGCAGGCACTATGAAGCCTAATCAAAAACTCGGGCAAGGAAACTACGCATTAGCAGGTCATTACTTTGAGGAAAAAGATATTTTATTTGGCCCCTTATACAAAGCGAACATCGGAGATACGATTTATTTAACGGATTTAACGAATATTTATGAGTACAAAATAACGATCAAGGAAATCATCGCTGCAACGGATGTTTATGTTATTAATGACATCCTTGATAAAACTATTTTAACCCTCGTGACATGCGCTGATAGAGGTACGAAACGACTTGCCGTACAAGCAGATTTTGTCGAGCAATATCCATTCGACCAAGCACCTGCAAAACTATCAGAAACTTTTTAGCATAAGAAAAGCCCCAAGATTTTATCATCTTGGGGCTTTCTTATTGAAAATTATTTCACTTCTGTATTGCGACGGCGCAATAAGAATAATGCACCTAGAACGAGAGCCACACCAATTAGTGTAAGAGCTGTTTGGTTTGCTCCATTTGTTTGTGGCAGTTTACCTTGTGCCTTTAACTGCGCTTCCATTTCTTTAGCATCTGCTTTGATTTTGTCAATATCAAGAGATTTTGCTACTTCTTCCTGTTCCTCTTTAGATAACTTGTTGTATTTATCGAGGAAATCCTTATATGCATCTAAAGTGTCTTTATTTGCTGTAGAAGGATTGTATGGCTTTAAGTCTTTCCCTTGGTCAATGACTTCTTGTACAGATGGTTTTCCAGGTTTTGTTGTTTCAGGTTTTCCAGGATTCGTTGGATTTTTCGAATCTGTTGTTGGGTTACCTGGATTTTCTGGATCAACTGGTTTCTCTGGTTCTGGATTTGGTTTGTTTGGATCAACTGGTTTTTCCGGATCTGGATTTGGTTTGTTTGGATCAACCGGTTTCTCCGGATCTGGATTTGGTTTGTTTGGATCAACTGGTTTCTCTGGTTCTGGTTTTGGTTTGTTTGGATCAACTGGTTTTTCCGGTTCTGGATTTGGTCCCGGGCCTGGATTTGGACCTGGGCCTGGATTTGGACCTGGGCCTGGATTTGGACCTGGGCCTGGATTTGGACCTGGGCCTGGATTTGGACCTGGGCCTGGATCAGGGTTTGGTTTTACTAATGCAGAACATGTATCTTTTACAGTAAATGAGCCAATTAAACTACTTCCTTCATATACATAGTACGTTCCTTGTTTAATAGCTTCGTTTGGCAATACAACCGTTCCAGCAATACTTGTTGTTAGAACTTCACTGTTGTCTACACCCTTAACGATATTACCGTTAGCATCTTTTACTGTGATCTTTGCATTCGCATTAGGCGTTCCAAACTTAGTTTGTACAGTCAATGTAAACTCAGGACAAGCAGGTGCTGCTGATACTTCTGCTCCACATTTAACTGAATATTTAACTGTTATTTGACCAATGTATAGATCACCTTGATATACACTATACTCACCAGAAGGAATTTCTTTAGGCTCAATAGTAATTTGTCCTAATTCATTTGTCGTTTGGTTTGTAGCAATAATTGCACCTGTTTCATCTTTGATTGTGATATTGCTAACATTAGGACGTGGTTTACCATTTTCATCCTTCACTGTTAATGTGAATAGGTCACATTTTGGTGCTGGTTGAACAGTTGCTTCACAGTCTGTATCTACTGTAAACTCTTTAATTTTACCAGTTTCATCATAAACCATATATCTTCCTGGCTCTAGTTTAGGAATTGTTACTTTCCCTTTACTATTAGTTAACTCTTCAACTTCAATAGTTTTCTTTGTATCTACATTTTCAAGTGTAACTTTTACACCCTCACGAGGCTTACCATCTACATCATTTACAGTTAATGTAAACTCAGGACACGTAGGTGCTTGTTGTACTTCAGCTTCACAGCCATCTTTATAACTAATAGTCACTTCTTTAAGGAATTGCTTTCCTTCGTAAAGATAATACTTTCCTGCAGATGGAATTGGTTCTATTTTAATTATTCCATTGTCATCAGTTTTTGTTGTTATTTCTTTACCGTCTTTATCCTTTAATGTAACTGTTACATTTGGACGTGGTTTACCATTTTCGTCTTTTAGTGTAATTGTAAATACCGGACACGAATTTGTAGGCTGTAATATAGCTCCACATTCCTCGTCGTTACTATCTTTACCGTACTTCACGGTTACTTTTCCTTGTCCTAATGGTTCTCCATTACTATCTACTACTGTGTATTCACCAGCTTGGACAGATTTACGGTCAAATTTTAATTGTCCATTTAAGTCTAATGTACCTGAATGCTTCTCAACACCATTACTATCCAATAATTTAATTGCAGTGTCTTTAACTAGATTCCCGTCAATATCTTTTACAGTTATTGTGAATAGTGGACATGCAGAGGATAAATCTATATCTTCAATATTTTCAATAACGTATGATTTTCCACCATCACTTATATCAATTCTTTCACTCATCGTAATTACAAAAGGTGAATTTTCAACATAACCTGTTGGTGTAATTTCTCTCAACGTATACTTACCATAACGAACTTCCTCAAAGATAATTGTTCCATCTTCATCCGTTATTCCGTCAGCAAGTTTGATTGTATTATTTTTATTCCATAACTCGAATTTAACATCTTCAAATTCTTCACGATCTCCTGTTAGAGGATTTACTTTGAATTTTTTCAATTGCAGTGTACCTTTAACTCCTGATGCGCTAGTATCTGATGAACTATATTTAAATTCTTTACTATCATTATCCTTTTCATTCGTACCTGCAGATGAAGCTCCACCATAATCGATTGATGCCTCATTTGAGACTGTTTCACCTTTGTTACCATCACCCATGAAGAATGTAGAGTATTTAATGATATAGCCTTTGCCATCTAAATTACCTAAATCAAGACTAAAGCCTCCATTCTCATTTAGCTTAATCTCACTTGGGTCAATAGATACTGCAGGACCTTGTGGTTGGGACACTCCATTAGCATTCAACTTAATTTCTTGCTTAGTAAAAGTATCAGTTAATACTTTTTGATTGCTAGATGGCTTATCTGTTAATGTAATATTTCCCAGTTTCGAATTCGAAGCATTCACAGTTATTTGCCAATTAATAATATCATTAGCAGGGTCAGTTTTTGCTGATTTTGTAATTAATTCATTTGCTTTTTCAGTAATCTGAGCTGTAACAGAGTAATCATAGCTTCCATCTTCAATTGTATTTAATGTTGCAGTATTCGTATAATCTCTTTTATTTCCTGAGCTTTGACCAAAGACATCATCCGAATCCTTTGATTTGTATTCTATTAAATACGCTTCATAATTTTCGGTATCTTTAAGATCTTTCAAATTAATTGTAAATCCTGTTACTTTCCCATCCGTCTTATGCTCCACGACTCCCCATTTGTCGGAAGATAATTCCTGATTCGGAATAAACTTTACTCCTTCTTCAGTCGTTAAATTTAGTTTTGAAATCGTAATTTGGTCTTTTAACTCTTTGCCTTCTGGAATTGGAATATAATGACCTTCCCCAAGTTTGTCTATAATTGTAGCTTTACTAATATCTTTTTTATTGATATTGATACCAATACTCCAAGAAAATTCTTGTGTGCTATTATCTACAGAAACTTTTTTATAACCATTTTTATTCGTCGGTGAAGTTGCATTTGGTTTATAACTGGAAGTATCCGATGCCTTATTATTAGAGCTATTAATACCATCCCAAATTGCATTTGCTGTATTGTGATAAGCTATTGCAACGCCACCATTTGGTTCAATTTCGTATTTTGTTTTATATTGAATAGTAATTACACTATCTTTAGGAATGTCGCTACTAAAATTCACCTTAAAGCCTTCATTACCTTCAGCTGGTGAATTACCATCTAAATCTGTGATGTTATACGTCAAACTTTCTGCACCAGTAACATCATAGAATTTGTTAGTCCCCCCCAAAGAAGTTAATGTATGCTTTAATTTTTTGTCATCTTTATTTTCTGTCGTAAAGCTGTCTGTTATTGTGAAATCTTTTAAATCTTTTTCAGCAGTAATTTTTAATGTCCATGTAATTGTTTTATTTACATAGTCAATTGTTTCAGCTTTACCACCAGATTTACTAAATATTGCAGAACCAAGATCTATCGAAGCCGTTTTTTCTTCATCTGTATCAACTCTTGTTACTGTATTAGTAATAGTACCTGCATTAGCATCTGTAACAAACTCATCTTCAAGCTCTGTCACGTATCTAATTTTAAATGCTGATGTAACTTTACCGTCTGCATTTACGTTAGACGCATGATTGAAGTCAATAGTAAAGCCATGGTCTTTTTCCACTTTTAAGCTATAATCCTTATCTTTTGAAAGAAGTTCTTCATTTTTTTCAGTTTGACCATCTGAATCTAATGTCACCCGATATACTTTAAAATTATTGTAGTCAATTTTATGTTTTCCTGTTGTATTCGAACTCGTAGTCATCAAATCGGTTAACTGCGCTTCACTAGCATCAATTTTTTGACCTAACCAGTTATACTTAATAGTCCATGTAGATTGGTATTTATCCCCATTCAGAGACTTTTCTAAACTTGGCCCATACTCTACAGTCTTGAATCCCTCTGCATTCTCCTTGATGTCTTTTCCTGTTAGTGTAGCTGTATTTTCATACTTCATTTTCGATTTTGTTGGGTCAGCAGTTACCTCAGTTTCATAAGTCACCTTATAAGCATAGTAACCGTCAGCTAAATTAACTGGAAATTCAGTTGTAGAACTATCTATATCCTCTAGTTTTCCCGGACTATTTTTGTCAAAACCATTCAAACCGATTTTGTATCGTTCTACAGTAATATTCCCTTTCAATTCATGCTTGCCATCCGTTGTGTCATTTAAAATAGCGCCACTTAAATACTCGCCACCTGTATTTACCCATACTGTCCACGGAATCGTTACTGTACCATCTGCAGCACGTGAAATTGTTCCTGCTTCTTTTGATAATAGTTGACCACTACCTTGTGGAGTAAATTTAATCGGCAACTTAACACTATCTTTTCCGATAATGGGAATATCCATTTCCTGTTCAAGATCATCTTCATTAGCGAAATTACCGAACTTTGCCATAAAGTTAAAATTAATTTGCCCAACTTGCTCTGCTTCAAGATCGCTATTCAGAGTTACCGTAACAGTTTTACTCCCACTATCATAGCTTGAAGTATACGCCGCCCAGTCACCAGTTTGCTCTAAAGTTCTTTCTTGATTAAACGAACCTGGATTAAACTCTTCAATCATATTTGCAGGCAATTGGAAGGTAAATGTAGAACCTATTCCATAATCTTGTTTTGGGTTTACATTAAATAAATAATTCAGATATACAGTATCACCTTTTTTAGGCTTAGGACCTGTATAACTTGCTAAATCGCCAGCATTATTAATTAGAACACCATTTGAATCAAAAAGGCGTAGGCCGGCGAATGACATTTCTATGTCACCTTGCATGCTAGCTGGTTTCATTTCTGAAGCTGGTTCTTCTGCTAGCTCATTATTTTCTAAATCTTTCTCTTCTGAAGCTTCTTCCTCAGTCGGTTCAGGTTTTGCTGAGTTACTATCTTCTCCGACATTTTCTGTTTCCTCTGTAGAAGTACTTGGGACTTCTGACTGTTCAGGTGTATCTACAGTGTTTTCTTCTTCTACAGTGTTTTCTTCTTCTACAGTCCCATCACTGGTACCATCGCCTTCATTGATAGGTGATCCGTCTTCTACTGAAGCTGGTTCTTCAGGAATTGTTGTTTCAGTTACTCCAGTATTTGAATCTATATCAATTGCAAACACTGATATCGGTGATAGTACTGTTTGGAATACGAGTAGCATTAAGATCATTGCTATGTTTAATTTTTTTAATTTCTTCATGTTTCTCTCCTTTTCTAAGTTCCGAGGGATACCTGTTGGTGTTTGCTGACGACGTTGCATCCTTTTTGTAATGGTATGCTACAAACATTGGTTGATCTCTCTTTCCTCCTATTCAGATGTCGTCATACATTCTATTAAGTACTCACTAGTAGGTATTCATGATGACTTATGTATGTTCGATGTACAATTCGAATGTATACATAGTACTTTTGTGACACCTTCAATAATAGGCCTCACCCCCCTTAGGGTTTTAGGCTCATTATAAAAGATGATACTAAACAATTTCTAAACAATCACGGACTTTCTATTTAAAAAATTCTAAAAAATTCTATATTATTTCCACTTTTTTCATCTTTATACACGACAAAAAAACAGTGAAAATAACTCAATTAGAGTACTTTCACTGTTTTTCACTATTTGTATGTTGGAATACTATTTAATTTAATTATTTTATATACATATTTTTATACATAAAAAAAATTTTTTAATTTTTCCCTTTTCCTTGAAGTAAGGCTAATATTTGCTTCTTAATATCGGAATGGGTACTGTTGTCTTCTAAGAAATCTAGAGGGAAATAGACTTTATGATCTCGCTTCATGCGACCAGAAATAGAATCAACAATAATAGATTCACGCGATAGCTCTCGTAGCTCTCCATTTTTCATTTCTAAGAAAATAGGAACACGCACTTCTTCCTCTCCAGGTCGATAAAAGTCATAAGGTAAATCTGCCGTCGTATCGTGGACAAGGTAATATTCTGGATTTAAATCAGCTTGCTTGAAGAGTTCTTGGAGTTTTTGATATTTATCTAGCTCTACACCTGGGTCTAAATCGATGTATTGAAATAACTTTCGATTAACAAAACGGCGGCTTAAGTCACTTAATATAGCATCTTCCTCTTGCATCCAAAGCTGAAAATATGTAAAAAGAATACTTTCATCTAATGCAAGATAGTCCTCAAGCGTAATTGAGTTGCGGAAAAACGCTAAAAAGTGTGTAGGCTCGTGCTTAAATTTGTAGCCTGCCAAGCTTAGTTGTTTAGCTCGTTTTAAAATATTATTTAAAACAACCTCTGCACTGCGAGATACTGGGTGGAAATAAATCTGTAAATACATTTGATAGCGGCTCATTATATAATCTTCTACCGCATGCATGCCCGTCGCCTTAATAACGACCTGATTTTTTCGTGGACGCATCACTCTTAAAATACGTTCCATATCAAAATGACCATAGCTTACGCCAGTGAAATAAGCATCACGCTGTAAGTAATCCATACGATCAGCGTCTATTTGGCTTGATATTAAACTGACGACCTGCTTATTCGGATATGTTTTTTCAATTACCTGTGATACTTTCTCTGGAAAATCAGCTGATACTTTTTTTAATACTGCATTCACTTCTGTATCGCCGAGCAAAATTTGTCTTGTATAAAATTCATGATCAAGCTCAAAGACATTTTCAAAAGCGTGTGAAAATGGCCCATGCCCTAAATCGTGTAATAGGGCTGCACAAAGCACAAGCAGTCGTTCATCCTCATCCCATTCAGGACGACCTGCAAATATATCATCTACTATGCGGCGTACAATTTCGTAAACGCCAAGCGAGTGACTAAAGCGGCTATGCTCCGCTCCATGGAATACTAAAAATGTTGTACCGAGCTGGCGAATTCGTCGTAATCGCTGAAATTCTTTCGTGCCAACTAGATCCCAAATCGCTTGATCCCGTACATGCACATAACGATGCACTGGATCCTTGAATACTTTTTCCTCTTGTAATTTAGCTTTTGCATAATGTGTCAATTGTACAGCACCCCCGTTTCCTATTTGTTCTATTATATGCGATAAATATAGGACTAGCATACATATTTCCTTTTAATTATAGAGACTATCAACCTAACTCGCTGTATTCTCGTCTTAATTTAGGATTCTATTGACCTAATTTCCATGCTCATCACCATAATGTGGGGTTGATTTCCGTTCCAACTGGGCGCTTTCCTGGGAGTCTTTCCGTCGCTTCGATGACTCTATCCGTCGCTTTGACTCTTCTTTCCGTCACCTCGATGACCTTCCGTCGCTCTGATGATTTTTTCCGTCACTCTAGCTCTTCTTTCCGTCACCTCGATGGCCTTCCGTCGCTCTGAAGATTTTATCCATCGCTTCAGTTCTTCTTTCCGTCGTTTCGATGATTCTTTCCGTCGCTTTGACTCTTCTTTCCGTCACCTCGATGACTTTCCGTCGCTCTGATGATTCTTTCCGTCGCTCTGGCTCTTCTTTCCGTCACCTCAATGACT
>NZ_JBLLLQ010000005.1:0-118552 GCF_047737915.1 Lysinibacillus sp. NPDC056185 | reverse complement strand
ATTCCGTCGCTCTGATGATTTTATCCATCGCTTCAGTTCTTCTTTCCGTCACTTCGATGAGTCTTTCCGTCGCTTTGGTTCTTCTTTCCGTCACATCGATGGCCTTCCGTCGCTCTGATGATTTTATCCGTCGCTCCAGCTCTTCTTTCCGTCGTTTCGATGATTCTTTCCGTCGCTCTGGCTCTTCTTTCCGTCACCTCAATGACTTTCCGTCGCTCTGATGATTTTATCCATCGCTTCAGTTCTTCTTTCCGTCACTTCGATGAGTCTTTCCGTCGCTTTGGTTCTTCTTTCCGTCACATTGATGGCCTTCCGTCGCTCTGATGATTTTATCCGTCGCTCCAGCTCTTCTTTCCGTCGTTTCGATGATTCTTTCCGTCGCTATATTAAAAATGCAGAAAAAACAAAAACTATCTCCAACTAGACTAGTGAAGATAGCGTTTTGTTTTACTTATTTTTTTAACTTTGCTAAAACCTTTTCCATTAGTTCTTCTTCCGTTAATGCAGCAACAGGACGGCTATTTACAAAGGTAAATGTTTTTTTACGTCCTGGGCCACAATAAGAATGACAGCCAATTTCGATGGTTGCATCAGGATCGATTTCCTTTAATTTTGGAATTAACGTTTTTAAGTTAACGGCCTGACATTCATCGCAAACTTTAAATTCGTTTGCCATTTTGTCAACAACCCTTTCTATATAGTATTTTTTTAATCAAAAAATCAAAAATTCGTCTCTATTGAACGTATGACTTTCACATAGTTAAGTATGTAGCATACGTACAAACCTACATCGGGTATTGTATCGCATTTTTCCCCTTGTATTCAAGCATAATAATTCCTTTCACATAGATGAATAAAAGGTTAAAAGATTGGTCATGCTAGTTGTAAATAAAAGTTCCAAATAAAGGTGGGAGGATTTTAATATGAGTAAAGTAAGACAAGATGCTTGGTTAGAAGAAAACGATGAATTATTAGCAGAGGCGGTTATTCGCCATGTGACGGAAGGTAGTACACAATTAAATGCCTTTGAAGAAGCTGGTGATGCTTTAAATCGTACTGCTGCTGCATGTGGTTTTCGTTGGAATGCTGTTGTTCGTAAAGAATACGAGGAACAATTATCAGATGCCAAAAAGGAAAGAAAAGAAAGAATGCGAGTGTTAGGAGCTCCAGCAAGACGCCGTGCTTCTAGTATGTTTACAGTTAATAGTAGTGCTGCAGAGGGTAAATCGATTCCTCTATCTGCATTAAATCTTGATATTGTTATAGCCTATTTACTACGTTTACAACACTCTGGTGAAATAGGTAATGAGTCTTCAAAATGGAGACAACTAGTACACGTAACATCTGAGAAAAATAAAAAACTAGAGAAGACAATTACACAGCTAGAAGAGGAAAATAGAGCTATTCGAAAAGATTACGAGCAATTTGTTCAAATTATGAACCGTGCTAGACGACTAGTAACACTAGATGAAGAGGAAGAACGAATTGCACCTGTTTTCAAAATGGAGAAAAACGGAAATCTTGTTGTAAGTAGCACTTATACACAAGAAAATGGCGATGCGCTTAATTAGCAGCATCGCTTTTTTCTTTGAACGTAGTACCCTCACTGATTATGCTTACTTTGGTTCAAGCATTTTCGTATTCCGATCTAAAACACGTTGTAAATAAAACGCATATAGCGTCAATTCTTCATCATGAAAAGATTCAGCTCGAATGTCTTCTGCCATGTTGTGAAGAAGCTGCTGTAAACGAATAACAACAGCTTCCACTGTTAATGATGCATCAATTAGTTCAGATAATGACGCCATCACATCAGGGACAATGTTTGGATACGTAAATTTTGTTTCCTCACCCTTTAGACTTTCCTCATAAAAGTCACGAATGAGTGCAGCTCGATCTGAACCGCTTCCTTCAATACATAAATAAATTTGCACTGCTACCCCTTGACGTAAGCGTCTCTGAGAAATACCAGCAAATTTCTTTCCTGCAATACTTAAATCATAGGAACCTGGACAATAGGAGCCTACAATTTCATAGGCTTCAATTTGATCCGCTACTTCAGGGAACAATCCTTTTACTAGAGCTACCATGACATCATAGCCATCATTAATGCTTAGCGCTTCCGTTTGTTCAGATAAAACAATAGAAATATTCAGTACACCTTCATCAAGCACCACTGCTAATCCGCCTGAATTGCGTACAATAGGATCGTAGCCACGTTCTTTGAGCAAGTCCATGCCCTGCTGCACATATGGTAAACGGTGATCCTGAATACCAAGCACAACCGATGCATCATGTACCCATGTACGAATAGTTGGTGGAGAGGCTAATTGCCCAACTAACTGACATAAAGTATCGTCTGTTGCAAAGGATTCAAGTGGCGATCTTTGCTTTGCGCTAATGGATTGATCGTAAAAACGCCAAATCGGCTGTTGTAAAATACTTTTCATGATTGGAGCTCCTCTATCTACATCTATTCTCTTTAGAATACATTATCTATAGAAGGTGTCAAATTCGTGAAATGCCATCATGAACTTAGGGAATTTGTACAAACTATGATAAACTAAAATTTGAATGGTATTCACTTATAAAGGAGTGTTTTTAATAATGAATGAAGCAGCAATTACTTTAGATGGTTGGTACGCTTTACATGATTTCCGCTCAATTGACTGGGCTTCATGGAAACTAGTTTCTGCTGAGGAACGCCAAGCAGCAGTAGAAGAATTCATTGCCTATTTAGAAAAATTAAACGAGGCTGATATCGCTAAAACAGGTGCTCATGCATTTTACGCAATCGTTGGTCAAAAAGCTGACTTTATGATTATGACATTACGTGAAACAATGGATGAGCTACAAGAGCTTGAAGCTGAATTCAATAAATTAGCGATCGCTGATTTTACAATTCCTACATATTCGTATGTATCTGTAGTAGAGCTTTCTAACTATTTAGCCGGTGATTCAGACGAAGATCCTTACCAAAATCCACATGTGCGTGCTCGTCTATATCCTGAACTTCCACGTGCTAAACATGTATGCTTCTATCCAATGGATAAGCGTCGTCAAGGCAATGACAACTGGTATATGCTTTCAATGGATGAACGCAAATCTCTAATGCGTTCTCACGGTATGATTGGTCGTGGCTATGCTGGTAAAGTTAAACAAATCATTACTGGTTCTGTTGGCTTCGACGATCACGAATGGGGCGTAACACTATTCGCAGATGACGTACTGCAATTCAAAAAATTAGTTTATGAAATGCGTTTTGATGAAGTTTCAGCTCGCTACGGTGAGTTCGGTGCATTCTTCGTTGGTAACCTTCTTGATAACGAAAAACTTGTGAAATTCTTAACTGTCTAAAATGCTTTTAAATATAAAAATGCGAGTCCATAGTAGCGGACTCGCATTTTTTAATATTCATTTTCTTCGCTGTTCTCTGATTCCAATATTAAAATAATTGTATGAATAAAAAAGCCAGTTAGAATCATAAGAAAAACTAAATACCAATTATAAGGTTGATGATAGTATTCTGCTATACCAACGGCCATGAATGCACTTATGATAATTGCTACAAACGTACCAAAACTATGCATTATAACACTCCTTCATGAAAGCAAAAAATAATTTTCCACTTTAGTATGTCACAATTTGTTTTTAATATACTTGCAAAACATTAGATTCCATCTATTTAATCAAAAAAAATTAACAAAAAATAAGAAAGTGTCACCACAACGATGACACTTTCTTATTTTCATACCTCAAGACCTTTCATCCTTAACCTTCAAAATTAGTATGATTGTATGGATGAAAAATCCTACTACAATTATTAATATAAAGAGATACCAATGGAGTGGCTGTCCGTAAAAACTCCCTACTAAAAATGCCAGCACAGCACTCAACAAAATGCCTACCCAAACACCAATCTCCATACCCTATCACCTCACATGTATTCAATACACATGCAATTTCCTATCTCACATTCCCGATTATATTTTCTATCTCTATTTACCCATGTTTATAAAATTTAGGCTCATCACCATAACGTGGGGTTGATTTCCGTTCCGGCTAGGCTGTTTCCTGGGGACGTTGGGGCAAAAAATGTTTTCTGTGTGAAAGCGTAGCGCAGCAACAGAATGCTCATCACAAGGCGTTACCACGGGACGTGATGCTATTTGCCTTCGTTTCCCTACCCTTTTGCGCTTCGGGGTCTCATCTGTGACGCTGTTTCCCAAGGAGCTCATCCTCACTCCAATCAACTTATATATATGGCATACGTTTGGTGTTGAATATCTAAATTTTTTAAAAGTCTGGCCCTCTTTTACAGACTACTCGTTATTACTAATATATGCTTAGCATTTTTAAATTGTGAATTTCTTTCGATCAATTATGCCTCGGCATAGTTGTTGCTGTCGCTTCGCTTTCGCACAGATAAACAATGCGCTCGGAGGCTTTGGGCCAACAAATGTTTTCTGTGCGAAAGCGTAGTGTTAACGCAGCGGCAGCAACAAGATGTTGGTCACTCAGTCGTTGCCACAGGACGTGGCGTTCTTAGACTGAGTTCCTCTATTTCAGCAGGTGTTTTGGCATCCACTGAAAAGTAACTTAGCCCCGTATTCATCTCACCGCCTATAGTGGTGGAAGACATCTGTAGCTGACGCTTCGCTTTCGCTACCAAAACACTTGTACCTGTCGCTTCGCTTTCGGTCAAAAGACATCTGCTGAAAAAAGTTAAAATTGAACATGTCTACAATACCATCATGCATATACTGTCTGCGAGGAGGAGTGAAAATCGCCGCCGTTATAAAGACGAATGATGCACAAACAGCCATGTTAGCAAGGCTTATGCGCTCTGAGGCAGAAGGTGAAGGAAATTTAGGTATGCTGATGGTCGGCAATGTTGGCGTCAATCGTGTACGAGCCGATTGTTTAGATTTTACGGATGTTCGTACAATTGAACAAATGGTTTTTCAGCGTCCTGGGGGCTTTGAAGCGACACAAAAAGGCTACTTTTATCAACGAGCACGTGATCAAGATCTTCGATTAGCGAAGAGAGTTATTCAAGGCGAAAGATTCCATCCGGCGACTCGTTCGCTATGGTTTTTCAGACCTGAGGGAGATTGTCCAGCGCAATGGTATGGTCAGTGGAACACGGGAAGATTCAAAGCACATTGCTTCTTCTCGCCAACCGAAGAAGATTGTCCTCAAATCTAAAAGAAAGAAGGTTGATAACTTATGATGCCTTATTATTGGACACCGACAACGCAACAACAAATGCCTCCACAGGTAATGCCTCCACAGACGACTGGAGCACGACCACCTGGACGGGAGCAATCGTATATTGAAAATATTTTCCGTTTGAATCGCGGAAAACCTGGTACTTTCCATTTTTCCTTCGAGCATGCGGTAGAGCAAGGGAAAAACACGAAAACTGTGCGAGGCGTTGTAGAAGCTGCTGGTCGAGATCATGTTATTTTACGTGAACTCAAATCGAATCATCGTTTCCTATTCCCAATGATTTACTTTGATTTTGCTGAGTATGATGAAGAAATGGCTTATTTTAACCAAAATCCATAAGAAATAAGCTATTCAAAAATTCATATTTTCTTATATGGTAAAATCCCGCTCCTCTATATGCGAATAAAATAAGTACAGAATCGGTTTGCTCCTTCGCTCCGTTTTACTCACGCTTCGTCGCATTGCAAGTTCCGCTAGACTGCCAATTGGGTCTGGTGTTCTTGCTTGCATTGCAAATATTTTCGTATGTAACGAGGAATCTGCATGGATATTTACCATTAGATCAAAAGAATTGGCATGTTAGGATACCTCCTAGCATGCCAATTTTTATTTACTATTGATTTTCTTGTAAAAACTGCAATGTTGCTTTTCCTAATGTTTTAGCAGCAATCAACATTGCACGTTCATCAAAGTCAAAGCGTGCATGATGGTGAGGATATGCTACTTCCCACTCTGGCTTTTTAGCACCCGTGAAGAAAAATGTTCCTGGTACATTCTCTAAATAATACGCAAAGTCCTCACCAATCATAAATGGTGGGCACGTTATTATATTTTCTACTCCAGGTATATCTGCTGCAAGTTGTGCAATAAATTCTGTTTCTTTCACATGATTATACACAGGTGGATAGCCTCTTGTATAACGATAGTCATAACTTGCACCGAATGCCAAACAAGTGGCATTTAAAATGGCCTCAAGTTCTTGCTCCATTTGTTTACGTACCTGCTCTTCAAAAGTACGGACTGTTCCAGCTAATACTACCCGTTCGGCAATAACATTGAAAGGATTAATCGCCTCCAAATGACCAATCGTTAAGACGGCTGATTTTAATGGATCAATACGTCGAGATATAATTTGCTGTGCATTAACTACAAACTGTGACGCAAGTGTAACTGCATCTATAGAATGATGAGGCTCCGCACCGTGACCACCTTTGCCATGAATCGTAATTTCCACTTTATCCGCAGCAGCCATAATTGCTCCATCTCTCACCAATATATCCCCTAACGGTGTTGGTGCCCATAAATGTGTACCGAAAATAACATCTACTCCATCTAAACAGCCATCTTCGATCATAGGCTTTGCTCCACCTGGCGCCATTTCTTCTGCATGCTGATGAATAAATACCACATTGCCCGCAATATCATCCTTTATAGCATTAAGTGCTTTAGCAAGCCCTAATAATGTTGCAGTATGACCATCATGTCCACATGCATGCATTTTACCATCCACTTTTGATTTATAAGGGACGTCATTTTCCTCCTGAATTGCCAGTGCATCAAAATCAGCTCGCAGTGCCACTGTTTTACCTGGCTTCCCTCCGCGTAAAGTAGCAACAACACCACGTTCACCTACATGCTCACGAACCTCATGTCCTAATGCTCGATGAAAAGCAGCTACATAGGCTGGCGTTTCCACTTCCTCAAAGGATAATTCCGGGTATTCATGTAAATGACGACGAATCGCTACCATTTCATCATAGTTATTATCTAGTAAAGTAAAAAGCTTCTCCATATCACAAAACCTCACTTCCTATTTGTCGAACTTATTTGATAATAATAGTGTACTATAAATCCTTACAAAAACAATAGGAATTAAAACTACCTTTCTATTGAAATTATATTGTTGATAAGGAATGAAAATTCTCTTGAAAGAGGTCTGTAAAAAAAACAAAAACCCCCTCACACATAGTGCAAAGGAGTAACTTAGAAAGAAAATTTATATTCAATTTTTATCGCGCATGTTTAAGGGCAGCAACTATAATTAGAACCCAGCCAGTTAAAAATAGAACACCACCAATTGGTGTGATGGCACCTAGAACTTTAACGCCGCTAATTGCCAGTACATATAAGCTTCCTGAAAAGAAGACAATACCTAGGTTGAAAAAGATTCCAGCTAAATTTAACTGCTTTACTTCACCTAGTAGTTTCGAGCTCATCAATATGCCAATCACCAGTAAAGCCGTGGCATGAAACATTTGGTACTGAACAGCTGTTTCCCAAATTCCGCGACTATAATCGTCTAGAACCTCTTTTAAAGCATGTGCACCGAATGCACCCAATGCCACTGCTAAAAAGCCGTGGAGTGCACCTGTTACGATAAATTTTTTCATGTCATTTTCCCTACCTTTTATCAATTTCACCTTGGCGAATTGTAGCTGACGCTTTGCTTTTGCTACAGAAAACATTTGCCGCTTTCGCGCAGATAAACAATGGTCCGGATTTTGAATTGTGCTTGCACAATTTATTCCTTTCAAAATCTGTGACATCCGCCGGAGGCTTTATCTTCATTCAGTAGGCGTTGGGACACCTACTGAAAAGGAACAACATCCGCATTCATTTAGCCACCTTCAGAGGTGGGAGTCTTCGCTGAATAAAGATAATTAAAAGTCAAAAATTGAATCACCATTTGCTCCGTCTTCTTCTTCAATTTTTGCCGTATATAGGCTTGTTTGCTTTGGCTCTGACACAAGCATTTGTGGCAGATGTTTTGACTGGGCTTTAGAAATGCTATCAGATGAGTCTAATACCACATCACATAATGCTCGGATTGCCGTTAAGGCTTCACGAATTTGTTGTTCGTCTCCTGCATTTTTGACACCAGATAATTGTTTTTCAAGTTGTTGAATAACGGCTTGATAAGGAATCATTGCATTCTCCCACTTTCTGCTTTTGGCACAAATTTTAGACAGTCTGTGCCAGAGGATTGTTTAACGACAACAGATGGTATTTGCTTCGTTTTAAAGCCATATGCTACACAGGCCCGTGGAGTTTGAGGGTCCCACGTTACTTTAAAATATTGACATTTGAAACAATTTACCTTCATCGTTGTTCCTCACTTTCTTCTATTAACTGTAACACGAAATGATGAGTGATGTGCATCAATTTCGCCTTGGTGTAATTGTTGCTGTCGCTTCGCTTTCGCACAGATAAACAATGTTGCTGTCGCTTCGCTTTCGCACAGGTAAACAATGTTGCTGTCGCTTTCGCTAAAAAATATTTACTGAATGAAGATATACGATTTGTGCCAATCTAAGCTAGACTCCAATCAATTGGTTGCTCTCCCCATTCCACTAACTGTGTATTGATCTTGGAGTATGGTTTACTGCCGAAAAAACCTCGATAAGCACTTAGTGGACTTGGATGAGGTGCTTCTAAAATTAAATGTGGTGTTGAGTGTTTACGAATTAATTGTTTTTTACGTTGTGCTGGTTTACCCCACAGCACAAAAATAATTGGTTTATCTCTTGATGCTAATTTATCGATTACAGCATCGGTAAATTGCTCCCACCCTTGTTCTTTATGAGAATTCGCCTGACCTACTCGAACAGTTAATACAGTGTTCAATAACATTACTCCCTGCTGCGCCCATTTTGTCAATGTTCCATTTTGAGGGATTGGACAGCCAAGATCATCTTGTAACTCTTGTAGCATATTGCGTAGGCTTGGTGGATGTTTAATTCCCGGCATGACCGAAAAGCTTAATCCATGTGCTTGGTTTGGTCCATGATACGGATCCTGACCTAAAATTACGACCTTTACATCTTGATAAGCCGTCGTATTAAATGCATTCATTATGTCATTTATCGAGGGATAAATTGTTTCTGCTGAATATTCATCTGCTACAAATTGACGTAGCTTTGTGTAATATGTCTTTTCTATTTCTTCTGCAAGTATTGCTTGCCAATCATTCAGGAATTCTTGTTTCATTGTAATATAAGCCCCTTCCTCTTCTTACAACGGTACAAAAAAATAATGTTGAATTCAAGTATCCCGTTCAATTATGCCTTGGCATAATTGTAGCTGACGCTTTGCTTTCGCTACAGATAAACAATGCGTCCAGATCGGCTTTGTTCTTAGACCTGCAGATGTTTTTTGCGCGAAAGCGTAGCGGCAGCAACGTGTTTTTGTCTGTGCGAAAGCGAAGCGACAGCAACGACAGATGTTTTTTGCGCGAAAGCGTAGCGGCAACAGCAACGAAGCAGGTCAGTTAGCCTTTATCGCATGGATACAATGGTTTTAGGCTAACATCCTTATGAACTCATTTCCGATTCTGTGACATCCGCCAGAGGCTTTAACTTCTTTCAGATGAAGAGTGAGAAAAAACCACATTCATCTCACTGTCTTTAGAGATAGGAGACTTCTACTGAAAGAAGTTAAACTGACCTTCTAAAAATATCTAACTCTGACTATTTTTATAACATCAGAATAAGACTATACTAGATGGTAATTTTAAAACTTTCATCTATAAAGGAGATATTCCACATGGCTCTTAAAAAAACTTTAACGATTGCTGGTTCAGATACATCAGGTGGCGCAGGTATGCAAGCCGATCTTAAAACATTTCAGGAGCACGGCACATATGGCATGGTTGCATTAACCGTTGTCGTAACAATGGATCCAAACGGTTGGACTCATAACGTAACGCCATTACCAACAGAGCTTTTACAAAAACAAATTGATACTGCTCTTTCAACAGGCATTGATGCCGTAAAGACCGGTATGCTATCAACAGAAGAAATTATTCGTATCGCAGGTGATGCTATCGCAAAATCTGGTACGGAAAATGTTATCATTGACCCTGTAATGGTATGTAAGGGAGAAGATGAAGTATTGAACCCTGGCAATACAGATGCAATGATTCAACATCTTTTACCATTGGCTGCAGTTACAACACCTAACCTATTTGAGGCTGGCCAATTAGCTGGAACTGGAACACCAAAAACAATCGAGGAAATGAAAATAGCCGCTCGTAAAATTCACGACCTTGGTGCCAAAGCCGTTGTGATTAAAGGTGGAAAAGCGTTAGCTACTGAAAAAGCAACTGACTTATTCTTCGACGGCGAAAAATTCTACTTATTAGAATCTGAAAAAGTAGCTTCTACTTATAACCACGGGGCTGGCTGCACATTTGCTGCTTCCGTAACAGCAAACCTCGCGAACGGTCTTTCAGTACAAGAGGCTGTAATTGAAGCAAAAGAATTCGTTTCAGCTGCAATCGCTCACGGTTGGGCATTAAATGACTATGTAGGACCAGTTATGCATGGTGCAAAATCTCGTTTTGGCGCACCACAAGTAACAGTGACAGAAATTTAAAAGCGAAAAGAGACTGGGACATAACTAGCTGATATCCAGACAAAGAGAAATCGAGGTCATTCGATTTCTCTTTTTTCTTGGATTTATTGAGAAATCTATAAACGCTTTGTGCGCTTGTTTCGGTACTTTTCGTTCAGAACGTAGTTTTTCAATTTTTTGATCATACGCTTGTACTTTTTCAACTAATGGAATACTGCCATTTTTGCTCCAAAAGAAAAAGCGATTTCTCGTTATGAAAAATCACCAAATAATCTCCTTTTACTATTTCTAAAAGTTAACTTTTATTTCTTTTAAAGAATTCTTTTGCTTCTTCTATTTGCTTACTTGGTAAAGTGCGTAGTAATTCTTGTTCTAACCATGCTATTGTCTTATTCCGTAAATAATTTCGCATTTGTTCTTCAGCCTCAAGCATTACAATATTAATAGTACAGTTCGATTGACTCGAACAAGATTCACACTCTTTGTCTGTGTCTTGATAAGCAAAGTTTGCTTTAATATTCTTACACTGAAATATTGGCTTTTCACCTTCAACAGCTCGTACAACATCCCAAAACGAAATATCTTCTGGTTTCTTATTAAGACGATAACCTCCTTTTACGCCAGGTACTGAACTTACAATCCCTTCCTTAGACAACTTACCTAAAACTTTTGAGAGATAGGTTTCTGATAACCCTTGAAATTCTGATAAATCTTTTATCCCAATACTTTCACTTGGTGGTACATCTATTAAATAAACAAGACTGTGTAGGGCATATTCAACCATGACACTATATTTCATTACTTCACCGGGTCGTTATACAGGCAAGTGGTTCACTCTATACAAATGACGATTGGTATACTGAAGTGGAATATTCCTATAAGTACCTTAAATCAATGTTTAACTTTCTTGGAATAGAAGATTTTAAAATCCTGCGTGTCCAAGGAACAGCATTATTGAATACAGAAGATGTTTTACAAAACGCACTTAATGATTCGGACCAATTATCCGTTGAATTAGCTCATAAATAACGAAAAGGCATCTGATTAGTTTCAGATGCCTCTTTTACATATAGTAGTTCTCCATCATTTCGAGCCGATAATCCCATGGATCGTTCATCGAAATGAATTGAGCCAATGCCTTACTTTCCTTTTTACGATCTGCACGCGCCTTTGCTCGTTCAGATGCCGTTTCATGTAGTTTTGTTTCCTCTACTGTTTCTGGAATAACAGATGGAACTGGGGCTGGTTTATTATTTTCATCTAATGCAACAAAGGTTAATAAGGCTGTTGCCGCTACCTTACGTTCTCCCGTTTTCAAATTCTCAGAAATGACCTTGACGAAAACTTCCATTGAAGATGTCCCAGTCCACGTTACATAAGATTCGAAATAGACAGAATCGGTCGGGCGTATTGGATGTAGGAAGTCTACAGAGTCCGTTGAGGCTGTCACACAATCTCTACGACTATGCTTAGCAGCAGAAATTGAAGCTACTTGATCGATATCACTCATTAATCGACCGCCAAACAGTGTATTATGATTGTTAATATCATTCGGAAAAACTCGACTTGTACGCATAACTCTAGAATCTTTACAATATTTAAAGTTTTTGTTCACATCTATTCCCCCTAAAAACAACTGTTTATTTCTACTATATTGCTCTATTTTTCCATAAAAATCAAATAAATTATTTGAAAATTAAGAATTTTTATTTCGGCTGTCGTTTTTTATTAATTCTCTGGACAAGATACGCTACTACTTCATATGCCATATATTAGCTGTATACGGGAGGGAGAAAAATGGCAAGACGTAGACAACAACAAGACCCAAACGGAGAAGGGAATTTCCTAGCTGGTCAAGAAGCAGGTCTCCTAGGTGAAGATACAGGTACCCAAAGTGGAGATATAACCTCTACCAAAGTAGAATTAATATCTTCAATGGTTTTGACAATAGGGTATTCACTAGCAACCCTCTCCACCATTTTAGCATTGCAGGAAGAAGAGGCAAATGAACAAGCAAGAACATCCGACGCGCAAAATCAAAGTGTACAATTTAGACAAATGCATAAGCATCTATCACATCTCAACAATCGTCTAGATTCCATTGAACGAAAACTCAACCGATATTAACAAATACATACCCCCACAAAAACCGCTAATTATAAAAAGCCGCAATTCTCCGTCATAAAAGAGAATCGCGGCTTTTTTTACTATACTATGATAATGAGCTTTCAGTCTTCTTCCCTTTTTTACAGCTATACATATCAATGCTGAAGGAATGTCATCTATTGTACCAAGATAGAATTCGTTATTAAAATTCCCTTCAACATCAAGCGCTGCCTTTCCGTCAGTTAAGGAAGAAATCATGGTCAGTATCTTTTCATTTGTGAAACCGTATACAATACAAAACGACACATTTTGTACAAAATTGCTTTCACATTCATTATATTGATATATTTCTATAATTTTTTCAAGGATATTGCTTAAAAAATCTTCATAGATTAAAAGATGCAATCAATTAAAAGAGCTTTATTACTTCTCCATACTCTTCTGTTGTGAATACTCTAGAGTTTGTAATAAAATGCATATTTTCAACACTATCTAAAGAAAAACTTGCACCTCTGCCCTCAATCGCATGAATAATCAATTGCGTATGCTTAAAATATTCATATTGCGCTCTATGAATGTAAAAAGGAACGTCACCTATTGTACCAAGATAGATATCGTTTTCACCAATTTTAAAATCTCCTTCTACATAACACATCGGTGCAGAGCCATCACAGCAACCTCCAGATTGATAAAACATGATAGCGCCATGCTGACTCTTAATTAACTCTATTAAATTTAAAGCCTCTTTTGTTGCAATCACTCGTTCTACCATGTTGTTATTCATCCCTTGGTATTAGAAAAATCCTTGTGCTTCTTTTTTGTAGCTCACTAAAAGACACTTAGTTTGTTGGTAGTGATCTAACATCATTGCGTGGTTTTCACGACCGATACCTGAAAGTTTGAATCCACCAAATGCAGCACCCGCTGGATATTGATGATAAGTGTTTGTCCACACACGACCAGCTTGAATAGCTCGACCTGCACGGTAAGCGATGTCACCAGAACGTGACCAAACACCAGCACCTAAACCATATTCTGTATCATTTGCAATTTCCATAGCTTCATCGAAATCTTTGAATGTAGTCACGCCAAGCACTGGACCAAAGATTTCTTCTTGGAAGATTCGCATTTTATTGTGACCTTTGAAAACTGTTGGTTTAATGTAGTTACCTCCTGCAAGGTCGCCTTCAAGAATATTTTCTTCTCCGCCTATTAAGCACTCAGCACCTTCTTCTTTACCAAGTTTTAAGTAAGAAAGGATTTTTTGTTTTTGTTCGTTAGAAGCTTGAGCACCCATCATGACTTCTGTATCTAATGGATTACCTATTTTAATAGCTTTTACGCGTTCTAATGCAAGTTCAATAAATTTATCGTAAATGGATTCTTGAACAAGTGCACGGGAAGGACAAGTACAAATTTCACCTGAGTTTAATGCGAACATCACAAAGCCCTCAATTGCTTTATTTAAATATTCATCATCTGAAGCCATTACGTCCTCAAAGAATACGTTTGGTGATTTACCACCTAACTCTAACGTTACAGGAATAATATTTTCAGTTGCATATTGCATAATTTGGCGACCAACAGCTGTTGAACCAGTAAAAGCAATTTTTGCAATTCTTTTGTTCGTTGCAAGTGGTTTACCAACTTCAACACCAAAGCCGTTTACAATGTTAAGTACGCCTTTTGGTAGAATGTCTTGAATTGTTTCAATTAACACTAATAATGAAACTGGCGTTTGCTCAGCTGGTTTCATCACGATACAGTTCCCTGCTGCAAGTGCAGGAGCAATTTTCCAAGCAGCCATTAAGATTGGGAAGTTCCAAGGAATGATTTGGCCAACTACACCTAGTGGCTCTTGGAAGTGGTATGCAACCGTGTCGTTATCTAATTGTGTTGTACGTCCTTCTTGTGCACGGATAACACCTGCAAAATAACGGAAGTGATCAATTGCTAAAGGAATATCTGCGTTTAAAGTTTCGCGAACTGCTTTACCATTATCCCATGTTTCTGCAACAGCAATCATTTCTAAGTTTTCTTCAATGCGATCTGCGATTTTATTTAAAATAGAGGCACGCTCAGTTGCACTTGTTTTACCCCATGCATCTTTTGCTGCGTGTGCTGCATCAAGGGCAAGCTCAATATCTTCAACTGTTGAACGAGCTGCTTTTGTGAAAACTTGACCTGTTACAGGTGTTTTATTTTCAAAGTATTGACCTTTTACTGGAGGAACCCATTCGCCACCGATAAAGTTATCATATTTTTCTTTGAAATTTACTACTGCACCCGGAGTATTAGGATTTGCATATATCATAGTATCAATCTCCCCATATTTTATTTATGAAACCGCATACAAATTATAACGACACAATTTATATTAATCTGTTTCATGTGTCCTATATTGATACATCAAAATAGTTTTTTCAAGGAATTAACACTAATAATAGTGAAAAATAGTTTTTTTAAAATAAAGAAATTTCAGTATTTTATCAATAACATTTATGATTAGTTTGGCAACAAAGTCTTTCGATTTCCCTTTGTCATCTTTTTTAACTATACTTAAAGGAGAAATAATCGAGAGGAGTGTTAAGATGCAAGAAGTACAAGTAAAGACGTTGCAGGAATTATTGAATTCTTTCGCCAACAAAGACGTTTATATTCATCTTGAGACGACAAACGGTTCTTATGCAGCACACTATGATGAGAAATTTTTCAATGCAGGTGCTTTTATTCGCAATGCAAAAATCAACTATGAACTTGCTAAAGTGGTAGATGATTCACCCCATCGTGTCGGATTAAAAATGGCACATGGCTGGGTTTATGCTCAAGGCATCACACATTTTGAATTAGATGATTTAGGTCGTTTATTAATGGCTGGACTAGACTACTCAGGTAAATTGGCGATTGCACTCGAAATTAGCGAAACGCCATTTACTTACTAAGGGGGACAACTTTTTGAATTTACAACCACAACGTCATATTTTAATTGTTTACCCTCACCCAGATGATGAGGCTTTTTCAGTTGCTGGAACAATTGCCTACTATACAAAGAAAATGAATACACCTGTTACATATGCCTGTTTAACTTTAGGCGAAATGGGGCGTAATTTAGGAAATCCTCCTTTTGCAACACGTGAATCTTTGCCAGAAATTCGACGCAAGGAGCTTGTTGCAGCAGCAGAGGCTATGGGAATACAAGATTTACGTATGCTTGGTTTCCGTGATAAAACGATTGAATTTGAAGACGATGAAAAAATGGTAAAGCTTGTTGAAGGTTTAATAGAGGAGTTAATGCCTTCTCTTATCATTACATTCTTACCTGGTTTTGCAGTTCATCCTGACCATGAGGCAACAGCACGTGCTGTAGTAGAAGCTGTTCGTCGTATGCCAAAAGCCGCACGCCCACAAGTGTTAGGCTGTGCCTTTGCAAATGATACAATTGAAAAAAATGGTGAGCCACATGTTGTCAACGATATCAGTGAAATGAAGATGGATAAAATTAAAGCATTACAAGCACACGCATCCCAAACAGCTTGGATGATGCAAGAAACAGAAAAACGTGTTGATGACGGCGAGCCAATGAGTGAAAGCTGGCTTAATATCGAAAAGTTCTATATTGTGAATCCTGATCAATATGTAAAATAACAAATAAAACGGTTCTGTCCTCTTTCTTCATTGAGAACAGAACCGTTTTATATTAAGCAACCTTCATTTTTTTTAAGAAATGAATAATGAAAGTAATAGCAAAAATAATAATTAATACAACAAAAAACATATAATGTGGAATGTGAATACCGATGACGCTGGCTAGCATTTTCAGTGCAATAATTCCAATAATAATAAATGCTGTTGCCTCTAATTCTGGTATTTTTTCAATAACGATTAAAAATAAGCCTGCAATAGTTCTCATCATTAAAATACCTAGCATTCCCCCGATTAGCAATATCCAAATTTGATTGGATATCGCAAAAGCAGCAAAAATCGCGTCAATTGAAAAGGCAATATCCATCAGTTCTACAGAAATAACCGTTGCCCAAAACGTTCCAAAAAGACGAACGATCAACCCTGTTTTTTTCATCTCCTTGGCACTATCCGCTTCCCCAATCTGCAGGAAATGAGCGACACATAGCCAACCTAAATACAGGGCTCCTAGCAATTTAATAAACCAAAACTCTACCAAATAAACACCTATTCCAATAAATAAAAATCTGAAAAAATAGGCCCCCAACATACCGTACATTAATGCTCGTTTGCGTTGCTTGTTTGGTAAATGCTTCACTAGCACTGCTAATACGAGAGCGTTATCTGCTGAGAGTAAACCTTCTATTATTACTAGCGTTGATATTAACCCCCAAGATACAGGGTCAGATAAGATCTCTTTCCACATTTCCCAATTGAAAAATTGAATGTATGTAGATAGAATTCCTTGAATGATTTCCAATTACATACCCTCCTACTTGTCCTAAGGTATTCTAGTATATGCTTGACCATTTTCGTTATGAGGAAATGTGTGCATCCTTTATTTCTACAAAAAATTCTCGTAGAAATTTAATTATTCTGCATTTTGTAGTTTCCTAGACGAAATAGACACCGAAAATTTAGAATTTACTAAAAATTAATAACAAAAAGCTTATAATATGTGCTATCATAGATAAATGTTTTATACGTATACGGAGGATGAATATTATGGAAGCTGCTGACACTAGAACTGTGCAGGTAGAAAATATCTTGATTGCACATCATTTCTTAAAAGACGTAGTGGTGCACACGCCGCTACAAAAAAATGACTATTTATCTGAGAAATATGGAGCTAATATTTATTTTAAACGCGAAGATTTACAGCATGTACGCTCATTTAAACTTCGTGGTGCCTATTATAAGATTAAAAAAATTGAAGAAGAGGCTCGTAAAGTTGGCGTCGTTTGCGCGAGTGCGGGTAATCATGCCCAAGGCGTAGCCTACGCCTGTGCACAATTGCAAATTCAAGCAAGTATTTTTATGCCTCAAACAACACCTAAGCAAAAAATTGACCAAGTGCGTATGTTTGGTCGTGAATATGTAGAAATTATTTTAGCTGGCGATACCTTTGATGATTCTGCAGAAAGTGCATTTGCTTACTGTGATGAACACGAAAAGATCTTTATTCACCCATTTGATGATTTTGATGTCATTGCCGGACAAGGAACCGTCGCTGTTGAAATTATGAATGACATGGAGGAACCGATTGATTACGTGTTCGGTAGTATTGGCGGCGGTGGCTTAATGTCAGGTGTTTCTGCCTATGTGAAAAACCTTTCTCCTAACAGTAAAATTATCGGTGTAGAGCCTGCTGGTGCAGGCAGTATGAAGGCTGCATTTGCAGAAGGTGGTGCAGTGGCACTTGATTGGATTGACAAATTCGTAGATGGTGCTGCGGTAAAGTGCGTCGGTAACCACACATATGACGTTTGTCGTCGCTACTTAGACGACATCTTACTAGTACCTGAAGGAAAAGTATGTACAACAATTTTAGATCTTTACAATAAACACGCTATTATCGCAGAGCCTGCTGGAGCATTATCAGTAGCAGCAATCGACTCCTATAAAGAGGAAATTAAAGGGAAATCAGTCGTTATCATCATTAGTGGTGGTAATAATGACATCGGTCGTATGCAGGAGATTAAAGAAAAGTCTTTAATTCACGAAGGCTTACTATACTACTTCATCGTTAGTTTCCCACAGCGTGCAGGTGCGCTTCGCCAATTCCTAACAAGCGTGCTAGGACCAAATGATGACATTACAACTTTCGAATATACAAAGAAAAACAACAAAGAAAGTGGTCCTGCCCTAGTCGGTATCGAGCTTGGCAATCGTGAAGACTACGAAGGATTACTCGCTCGCATGCACGAATTCGGCTTCAAATACAAAGAAGTAAACAACGACATTCAACTATTTGGCTTACTAGTCTAAAATAAAGGGTCACACTTGCTACTGCTAAAGTAGGTGTGGCTTTTTTAGGTTTATCGGAATAAATTTGTGATTTATCGGAACAATTTCGAGATTTATCGGAACAATTCACGATTTTATCGGAATGTTTCATCAATTTATCGGAACATTATATAAAAACAGTCTATCTGACCGCTCTGATAGACTATACTATTTAATAATATACTTTCGATTCTTCTTTGCACCTACTTCTTGAAGCTGTAACGACTTCAATATTTTATATACTGTTTTAGCGCAAGAGATACCGAAAAAATCTTGAAATATACTATTGGATATAAATTCTCCATACATAAATCGGTAATCTTTCAGTGCATTATTGAATGCTTGATGATCTACCTCACCACAATTCTCACACTGCCACTTACCTTGACGATAGTGCATGACAAATCGATAATCGCACTTAGAACATAATACACCTTTCTTTAGTTCATCCATCTTCATATCGAATGTCCATAGCGTAGGTTTATGCATCATTAGAATATGTTTTGAGAGTTCTCTTAAAACTTTTTCACTTAGATAGACTTGTTGATGTTGCCTGAACAGCTGCTCCATTTTCTCAGCTAAACCACTCACATGAATAATCGGTTGCGCAGACAAACTTGACGTCATAATCATGTTCGGATTTGCAGAGACAATCATATAGACAATAGGTATATGATAGCCTGCCTTTTGAAAAATCTGATGCAAAAACCTAGCATGCCGCTTTACTTGATCAAAGGGATTTCTAAAACCATCTACTCTGCCATCAGAAGTAATTCGAATAAATTGATGATTATCTTCCATATATTCTATACGCCCAACGATATTTTTAATTTCCACTATTAAAACAAAATTTCGCGACATATATAATGTATCCATTTGATATATTGCCCCACCTTCAGCATTAAGCTGTACATCATGCAATAAATAATGCGCATGCTCCAAATAGATTTCCTGCCATTCCTGATCTACTCTTTGTTCACCTGCATACCCTGCTCTTGTTCTATTTAGCATTTCTTGATAGTAAGTAGACTTTGGGTGAGATTTCGGTAACCGCCTTTCAATCATTTCTAATGTGAGTTGCTTCGATGAAACTTCGCGCTTTTTTAGTATCATAGTTTCACCTCCTTTAGCTAGATTATAATGTACTTTATCGAAACAGTTTGCTTATTTATCGAGAACTTTTTTAATTTATCACCCAACTCCCCAAAATATCGACATCAAGTGAAAAACGCCCACACATTTTGTATGAGCGTTTTATCATTTATTATCCTAGTAGCGCACGGTCTGAGTTCATTTTCTCTCCGCGGATACGTTCGAACTCTGCCATCAAATCCGGGATGGTTAATTCATGCTTACGATCCTCGCCAACCTCTAAAATGATTTGACCTTTATCCATCATAATCAGTCGATTTCCTAAGTCTAATGCTTGTTGCATATTGTGCGTGACCATCAATGTCGTTAAGTTGTCTTTCTCAACTAAATATTTCGTAATACGTGTGATTAACTCTGCACGAGATGGGTCAAGCGCCGCCGTATGCTCGTCTAGTAATAAAATCGAAGGCTTCGTAAATGTTGCCATTAAAAGAGACAAAGCTTGACGCTCCCCTCCCGAAAGTAAGCCGACTTTTGCAGACAATCGATTTTCAAGATTTAAACCCAACATCTCCAACGATTCCTTGAAAAATTCCCGACGCTTTTTATCAACACCGAAGCGTATGCCTCTACTCTTATTCCGTGAGTAAGCTAATGCTAAATTTTCCTCAATCGTCATTGTTGGTGCTGTGCCAGCCATTGGATCCTGGAATACGCGACCAATATAGTGAGAACGCTTATATTCTGGTAAAGTAGTAACCTCATTCCCATCAATCGAAACCGAGCCGAAGTCTGGTGTTAGTGCGCCAGAGATCATATTCATCATAGTCGATTTACCAGCACCATTACTGCCGATAATTGTGACGAAATCCCCTGGCTTTAAGTGCAAATTAATTTCTGCAAGTGCAATTTTTTCATCAGGCGTACCTTCATTGAAAATCTTATTAATATCTTTTAATTTAAGCAAGGCGCTTTCCTCCCTGCTCAACTGTCTTTACGCTTGTCTTCTCTGCTGCGCGCTTCACCTTGCGTTTGCGCTCCTTACTCTTATTAATAAATTGAGGTAAAATTAGCGCTATGATAACAATGATAGCTGTTATTAACTTCATATCCCCTGAATCAAGGAAATCTACTCGTAATGCTAATGCTAAAATAATGCGATAAATGATGGCTCCAGCAATGACAGCGAAAGTTGTGCGCATAATCGTTTTTGTACCAAAGATTGCTTCACCGATAATAACAGATGCAAGGCCGATTACAATCATCCCAATCCCCATACTTACATCTGAGAACTTCGAATATTGTGCGATTAAAGCTCCCGAAAATGCAACAAGTGCATTAGAAATTCCTAGCCCTAGAATAATAAGTGTATCTGTATTTGCCGAGAAGCTACGAATCATACGCTTATTATCACCAGTAGCTCGAATAGCCAGGCCGATCTCTGTTTTCAAGAACCAGTCAGCAATGAACTTAATTAAAATTGTGATGATTAATACTACGATTATCGTACTCCATGTTGAAGGTAGTTGATGAACGCCGATGCCTTTTAATAGATTATTTAATGCCGTATCGATTCCTAAATTACTCCAAAATGCTTGAAACTTTGAAAATAAAGTCTCTGAATTTAATAGTGGTATATTCGGACGACCTATCGTATTTTCTGCCGTTGATCCCATAATACGTAGATTAATAGAATACAAAGCAATCATCATTAAAATCCCCGATAATAGAGGATTAATTTTTCCTTTTGTGTGAAGAATTCCTGTCATACATCCAGCAATAAATCCAGCAACAATTGCTACTAAAGTCGCTAAGATTGGATGGTAGCCAAGCATAATCATCGTCGCCGCTGTAGCTGCCCCTGTTACAAAGCTCCCGTCAACCGTTAAGTCCGGAAAATCTAACACACGGAATGTTAAATACACACCAAGTGCCATAATTGCATAGATGATCCCTTGCTCCATCGCGCCAAATATTGCTAAAGGCATAGTTGCATCATCTCCTCATAATTTCTTAATAAATATAAATTGGCTCATCACATAATTTTGGGATTAATGTATAATTCTTAAAAGTACTCTATTCGCTCGTAACTATATATAGTGCTAATCCTTCCTCATAAATGACTTCATTTTTTATTCTAAAAAGTAGATAAAGCGGGGGTAGTTTTAGTTCTCCCCCGCTTCGCTACATAAGACGATCATGTCAGGTCATTACTTTTCTAACAGCTCTGCACCCCAAGAATCTTTAATTTCGATTCCTAAATCATCCGCTACTTTTTTATTGATTAATAGTTTTAGTTTTTGTGGGTATTGCGCTGGTATATCAGCAGGTTTTGCTTCACCTTTTAGAATCTTCACAGCCATTTGCCCCGCTTCATAACCGATGTCATAATATTCAAAACCATATGCCGCTAAGCCACCACGTGCAACAGAGTCAAGCTCTCCTACAACTAGTGGTAATTTATTAGAGTTTGCTACATCAATTACTGACTCAAGAGCCGATACTACTGTATTATCAGTAATGATATAGAATGCATCTGCTTTACCAATTAATGATTCAGCAGCTTGTTTTACTTCTGCAGAAGTTGCTGCAGATGCCTCAGCTACTGTTAGGCCTTGCTCAGCCATAACTTTTTTCACTTCTTTTACTTGTGCTACTGAGTTTTGCTCACCAGCGTTGTAAACCATACCTACTTTTTTCGCACCTAATTCCTTTAAGAATGCTACTGTTTTCGAAATAGTATCAGGATGTAAATCGATCGTTCCTGTTACATTTTTCCCTGGCTTCTCCATCGATTCAATAAGCTGTGCGCCAACAGCATCCGTTACAGAAGTGAAGACGATCGGAATATCACTAGTAGCTGTCGCCGCTGCTTGTGCAGATGGCGTAGAGTTAGCAAAAATTAAATCTACGTTGGCACTTACTAGATTGTTTGCAATCGTCGTGTTAAGACTGTTATCCCCTTGCGCTATTTGTGACTCGAATTCAACTTTTAAGCCCGATTCTTCAATTGCTTTTTTGAAACCTTCAGTTGCAGCATTTAAAGATGGATGCTCAACAATTTGAGTAATCCCAATCTTATATGTTTTGTCATCTGCATTGCTCTCACTTGCATTATTCTTTTCTTTCTCTTTCGAATCTGATGAACTAGAACCACCGCTACCACAAGCAGCAAGCATTAAAACTAATCCAAATAGCAGGAACGAAAGCTTTTTTAAATTGCTTCTCACAAATAATCCCCCCGATATTATATTATCTTTGATATTTATCACACTTTATCCAAACAAAGTGTGAACGTATCGCTATATTATCTTTATTATATCGCTTCGTCAACAACATTATGAATGTTCTGACTTTTAAATTTAACAAAATATTTTATTTTTTCACTCAATTCGTCGCTTTAAACCGCTAAACTACGCTATTTTTACAAATTGATTTCTTTTTCTAATATAACAAAAATTTTTTTGACAATTTTCGCAAAGCTATTTTTCAGAGATTTGATTTTTAAGAAATTTATAGAAAAACCTGACATTCCCATAAGAAATGTCAGGCCTTAAAATAGTTTTTATTCACTATTACTTCTTCAAGATATCTACTAACCAACTACTTTGGGGTAACGGGATATCCGGGAAGCATACGTGCGTTTGAGCAACACCTTGAATGGCTGAATAAAAACAACCCGCGAGTGCTTTAGGATCACCATCTCGTATTACTCCCTTAGCTTGACCCTCTTTTACTAAACTTTCGAATCCCTCAGATGCGGCAAGGTCCTTAGCAACTTGTTGAATAGTATCTGGTAGATTACTTGCTATTTGCGTTTGTGCAACTAACATTAGTAATTTTGCCGATAATGGATGAGTTTTAAAGGAATCAATGATCGACGTAACTATCACATTTAAATACTCGAACGGTTGTGCAAATTCCTCTTCTGAAATACCAATAACAGCCATACTAGTTTTAGCTCGATTTAAAAGTTCAAGGTATACCTCTTCTTTAGAGCCGAAATAATGGAACAGTAATCCTTGGCTAATTCCAACTGAATCACCAATCTCTTTTGTTGTAGTCCCTTGATAACCGTTTCTAATAAACAAATCCAAGCCCGCGTTTAGAATTTGCTCTCGTCTAACTTCCTTCTGTTCGCGGCGTTTATTCATTTCATCATAACCTCCTGCAATGTTACTGCATTCATGCTTTTTTTATAGAGTAACATAATGACCTCGTATGAAACAGCAAAGATCACGAGAGAAATTGTTATTACCTTGCTATCTGGTGTCATTGGTATTGCTACTGTTGATGATTTAGCCAATAAATCAAATAAAAATTTAGTTAAAACAATAGCATAAAGTGTGCCAATTATAAATCCGATGTAGGCAATTAATCTAAAGCCCGATAATACGATACGATTGCATTCTGCATTTGTATATCCAAATGCTTTCATCATCGCCAAGTATTTACGATTAGAGGAAATAATGATTTTCATTACAATACTAATCGTTAAAATACTTAAAGCTAAGCCAATTGAGATAAATAGAAAGGATAGTGCGAAATACGTACCTTTTTGCTGAGAACTTGCGTATAATACGTCTTCAAGTTTTGAAACAAACATATGCTGCTTCCTGTCAAACTTTACATTGTCTTCAGTAAATACACCATTATATTCTTCTTTTTTTAAAAGGCCCGCCGTGATTGCAACATTGATATTACTATAAACTACTTCCCCATACACTGATTGCTCAATAGCTGTTATAGGTAACTGATAAGCAACTTTATTTATATAAATTTTCACCGTGTCACCAATAGTCAAATCATATTTTTTGCGCATCCAATCATTCACAACAATGCCTTCCTGTTTAGAAATATCTATAGTTTCCTGGTTCTGTATACTATAGAGTTTATAAAGAGAAAGACTACTAGATAATGCCATAAACTGGCCATTATTTAATACGCCACCATTCGGAAATTCTATTTTACAATCTTCTGAAAAATAAGGTGTTTCCGAGTCTGAAAAATTCATGTCCCTCGCGTCAATAAATCGAACGTTACTTTTATATTCGGAACCTTTAAATGTTAATGAGGATACCTTATCAGACATTGTTTGCAAAGAAAAAGCAATCTGCAAATTAGCGCTAGCCATGAAACCTGTGAGCAAGGCTAAAAAGACTAATAGAATATTATTTAATACGATTGCTTTAAAGGCCACTTTTTTAAAAGGACCAGTTATCCCTATTCGCTTAACAAGAAAATTTAATTTTGCTGACTCTGCCTTATGAATCATTTCCAATGGCGGTTTACGTAAGGTAAATACGGCAACCCCAAAAGCCATTACAGAGAAAATCAGAGCGGGGATTGCTGTAAACATTATGAATTGTACAGGATCAAAATTTCGTGTAACATTTGGCACGAGAAATGTAGCATTAATCCGATTAATAAACAAAGGACTAACTACATAGGAAACTAAATATCCTACAACGGCGCCTATAAACACGAAAGGTCCTATTAGGAAATATCTTTTAGCAATTTGTATTCTAGAGTAGCCAAGTGCTTTTAAAACACCCATAGTTGGTTTTGTCTCAGTTATATTTTGAAGAACAGTAGTAATAAGCAAAACCATTACAGTTAAACCGAAGAAACTTAAGGCGCTAATTAGACAGATTTTAAACATTTTTTCTTTTGCGATTAATGTAGAAAGTACTTGCGGATTATCTTCTTTACTCACCACGGACTTTACATGTGAATCCAATAGCATTTTTTCTAGAAAGATTTGTTTCTGTTCCTCAGACACACTTTCCAAAAATCGGCCTGAATAACTTGTTTTCTCCTGTTCACCCCAACTTGTGTAAGCTTCCTCACTACATAGTATTAATGCTTGAGTAGCAGGTTTGTAGCTAACACCATTATCAGCTACCAATGGTGAAATTGCGTCCGGTAAAGTAAAAATCCCACTAATTGAATAAGTTATATTGCCAATAGTAACTGTATCTCCTAATGCTAAATTATTCTCCTGTGAAAAATTTTTATCTATTGCAATTTCAGTTACTTTTTGTGGCGCCAAGCCTTCCGAGTATATGGGAATATCAATGTTTCGCGTATTTTGCATAATACGATATACATTTTTTTCATCATAAATGACTTTATATGTTACAGGATCATACGTAAAAGAATACTTATTTGAAAGGTCCGTTATTTCCTCTCCCTGTAGATTAAGTGTAAAGTCCTGCTGATTTTGATGTTCTAGTGCCTTTTTGATGGAGTTTGTACCTTGAAGATAGAAAACAAGTAATGTACAAATAAACACTGCACAGGCAACAACTAGTACAAGCGGATACTGTTTTTTAAATGTCATCAAATGTACTCCCCTTCTCACCATGTAATTTCTTCAACATCTAGTGGATTAGTATTGTTAGTTACTTCTACGATTTTCCCGCTAGTCATTTTAATAACCTTTGTTGCAATTTGAGCAATACTAACATTGTGCGTTACCATAATAATTGTAAATTTCAATTGTTTTTGAAGCTGCTTCAAATAAGTTAAGATTTGTTTGCTCGTTTCTTCATCTAATGCTCCAGTTGGTTCATCACAAAACAAAAAATCCGGTTTTTTCGCTAAAGCACGTGCAATAGATACTCGTTGTTGTTGCCCCCCTGAAAGTTCATAAGGAAGGCGTTTTTCTAATCCTTGAAGCCCTACACCATCCATTATTTCAGAAATATTTTTGTTCCCTTTTAAGTCAGCACCCATTTTAATGTTAGATTCTACATTTAAAAACGGCAGTAAATAATATGCTTGAAAAATAAAAGCTGTTTTATCACGTCTAAACAACGTAAGATCTTTCTGATTTAATCCACAAATCTCGTAGTCATCGTAAGTAACGCTTCCTGAATCTGGTTGCTCTAAACCAGAAATTACATTAAGGAGCGTAGATTTACCCGATCCAGAAGGGCCAAGAATGACAACGAATTCCCCATCACCAATTGATAATGAAACTGAATTTAATGCATAAAGCAATTCACGACCATTTTGATAACTTTTAACCAAATTTTCTACTCTTAACATATTAGACCTCCAAACATTTCGTTTATTAATTAATTAATCAATTAATAAATAAACGATATTATTGATTAATTAGTTTGTCAATAACTAAAATGCTCCGTTCAATCATGCATAGTAAAAAGCCACATCTGGTTAGATGCGACTTAATTTTTCTACAGACACTATTCCTTTTCAGTCTCCTTTTTTACATTTAATGCATATGATGCAAATGAGACTAGTGCTGTTTTCAAAAAGGAGGAATACCATGAACAATGAAGATATCGATTTAAATCAACCTTCTGAAAAGCAAAATGCAAATATAGGAGATATTGACACAATCATTTCTGATCTTTGTGACAGTCTATTCGCATTTGCTCTAGATTTTGCCTTAAATGCCTTGGAATATACAAAAGATTTAGATGGAGAATTAGAATATTCGGATGAATTCAAAAAACAACTAGACGATATAATTTTTGAAATAGGAGAAATTAAAAATGTTTTAGATGAATAATTTCAATCAGAGACCTCTACTACTTTCGCTCCAAGGCATCCTCATTAAATTAAAAAAAGCAGAGGTGTCTAAATGCAAAGCTTTCAAGATATGTGTACAAAATTTGCTCAGATTGCCAACGGAAAAGCTTCAACGGAACATGGTGTATGCTCAGTAAAACTTAATCGAAATCTTAATGTTATGATTCAAGGTCGCCCAAGTCGTAGTGCACTTCATGCTGGGATAATATTCGAATCACTTGATATATATGGAAATGCACTTAACTTAGGTGAAGTTGTAGTACTTCAAGAGGAATTACCTCCATTTGTTAAGGTACTTGCAGAAAATAATTTGATTATAAGTGCTGTTCATAATCACTGGATCTATTCAGCCCCAGTTATTTTATACGTTCACTTTCAATCAATAGAGCCCCCATTAATCTTTGCCCAAAAATTTGCCCAAGCATTTAGTGTTTTAAAAAACTACTGATAACTACACTTGTTAAAAGAACTGCTTAGAACAGTTCTTTTTAATTTAACTGGATAAATCACTCATTTTTTATTTTTCACAGTTGCTTCTCATCTATAGACCAATTTCATTCCAACTGTAAAGAAGCAAGTGTACAAGCTCCCTTCTTATGGTTTCCAAATTCGAACTAATGAGCAACGAGCAAGAGCCAAATATTACCGTTAGCACTATGAATTTCTGCGTTTTTTTTACTCATCGCTATTTACAAGTAAGCTTGAACATTGATATGATTGCATTTGCTTCACGTGGTTCGTAACCATCCCACGTAAAAAAACTAAGGAGAAATGAATATGAAAATAAAATTTTTAGCAACGAGCGGCATTATTGCAGCTCTCTACATTGCTGTTACATTATTAGTCGGATCATTTGGCTTTACAGAGGTGCAGTTCCGTCTATCCGAAATGTTTAACCATTTGGTTGCCTTTAACCCTCGTTTTGCCGTTGGGATTATTATTGGTGTATTTATCTCCAACATATTTTCACCACTCGGTATCTACGATTTAATTTTTGGTGTCGCCCATTCGATGATTACCCTTGGGTTGTTCATTCTTATTTGTAAATTTGTCAAAAATATTTGGGCACGTTTAGTCATCAATACATTTTTATTTACATGTACTATGTTTATCATTGCATTTGAATTGAACTTAGCATTAGAACTACCATTCTTCTGGACATGGTTAACTGTTGCTGCAGGTGAATTTGTTGTCTTAGCGGTCGGTGCACCGATTATGTATACATTGAATAAACGCTTAAACTTCAAAAATTTAATTTAATTTAAAAGACGGATCTTATTAGATTCGTTTTTTTATTTCTTGGCACCAAGATATCTTGACACTATTCCGAAAATACTTTACAATTCATTTCAATAAATGCTAAGAAAAAGAATAGTAGCAAGCGGTCGTACTTAAAGAGAGCTGATGGTTGGTGCAAATCAGTAGTACATACTTGTGAATGGGCTTTGGAGCAGCCTCATCAAAAGTGAGGACGAATTTACTTCCCGTTACCGGAGTACGAAAGCGCGCAATTTTTGCGAATGAAGGTGGCACCACGGTTACTCGTCCTTTTTACAGAAGGATTGTAGTGACTTTTTTTTATGGAAAAATTAGATAAGAGGAGTCGAGAGCAGATGAGTATAGTAGTAGAGAAAAAAGGATATTTCGGTGAATTTGGCGGTAGCTTTGTTCCTGATGAGCTTCAAAATGTATTAAATATTTTAGATGAAAACTTCCAAAAATATAAAGACGATGAAGACTTTAATAAAGAGCTAGATTATTATTTCCATGAATATGTTGGGCGCAAATCTCCACTTTATTTTGCTGAAAATTTAACAAAACAATTAGGTGGCGCAAAAATTTTTTTAAAACGTGAAGATCTTAACCATACAGGTTCACATAAAATTAATAACGTTCTTGGACAGATTTTATTGGCAAAGCGCATGGGTGCTAATCGTGTGATCGCCGAAACAGGTGCAGGTCAGCATGGTGTAGCAACAGCAACTGCTTGTGCAATGTTCGGGATGGATTGCACAATTTATATGGGCTTAGAAGATACAAAGCGCCAAGCATTAAACGTCTTCCGTATGGAGCTACTTGGTGCCAAGGTAGTAGCCGTTGATAAAGGTCAGGGGCGACTAAAGGATGCAGTGGATGCAGCATTTGCTGATTTAGTTGAAAACTACGAGACGACTTTCTATTTACTAGGTTCTGCTGTTGGACCTCACCCATTCCCTTCAATGGTCAAGCATTTCCAATCAGTCATTAGCCGTGAAAGTCGTGAACAAATTTTAGAAAAAGAAGGGAAGCTACCAGCAGCAGTACTTGCTTGCGTCGGTGGGGGTAGTAATGCGATCGGTGCTTTTGCAGAATATATTGCAGATGAAAATGTTCGCCTTATCGGTATTGAACCAGATAAAGCAGCAACATTAAATGAAGGAACACCGGGTGAATTACACGGCTTCAAATGTTTAGTACTGCAAGATGCAGAGGGCAATCCACTACCAACCTATTCGATTGCCGCTGGACTAGATTATCCTGGAGCTGGTCCAGAGCATAGTTATTTAAAAACAATTGGTCGTGGAGAATATGTAACGGTGACGAATGAAGAGGTGCTTGAAGCATTCCAAGTGCTGTCAAAAGTTGAAGGCATTATTCCTGCACTTGAAAGCTCCCACGCAGTTGCTCATGCACTAAAACTTGCGCCAACACTATCTCCGGAAGAGAGCATTATTATCAATATCTCTGGCCGTGGAGACAAAGACGTGGAACAAGTATTCCAAATGTTAAGTAGATAACAAAATGAAAGAGCGACTTCCTTTATGGAAATCGCTCTTTTAACTATACGAATGAAGCTAATTTCGGATAAATTTCTGCCACATTATCTCGAAGCTTGGCTTTCAGAAACTTTCCAACTGATGTTTTTGGAATTTCTTCTAAAAATACCACATCATCTGGTACCCACCATTTTGCAAATTGACTTTCTAAAAATGCCAGAAGCTCCTCTTCACTTGCTGACATTCCTTCCTTCAATACTACACAAGCTAGCGGGCGTTCTTGCCATTTAACATGCGGAATTGCAATAACTGCTGCTTCCAAAACTGCATCATGGGTCATTAACGCATTTTCTAAATCCACCGAGGAGATCCACTCCCCGCCTGATTTAATTAAATCCTTTGTACGATCTGTTATTTTGATAAAGCCATCTTCTGTTCGTACCGCAATGTCCCCTGTATATAACCAGCCGTCACGATAGGCATCATTTGTACGTTCATCCCGATAGTACTCGTGTGAAATCCATGGACCTCGTAAGCGTAACTCACCCATTGTCTCTCCGTCCCATGGCACTTCTCCATGGTCATTAATAATACTCGATTCAATACCGGCCATCGTCATTCCTTGCATTGCTCGCGATTCAATACGCTTTTCAATTGGCCATTCATCCATCCAAGACATATAATTTGATAACGCTACAATCGGCGTTGTTTCAGTCATTCCATACACGACGATATATGGAATGCCATACTGCTCTTCAAATGTACGAATAAGTCGAGTAGGTGAAGCAGAGCCACCGCAACAAATAGCTCGTAGCGAACTTATATCTCGCTCACGCTTCTCTTGTTCCTGTAACGCGCCAATCCAAATTGTCGGCACTCCAGCTGTTAATGTAATCTTCTCCTGCTCCACTAAATCCAAAATGATTGCCGATGTGAATTGTGGACCAGGCAATACTTGTGTAGCACCCACATTGACACTTGCAAACGGTAAGCCCCATGCATTTGCATGAAACATTGGCACAATCGGCATCACGACATCACGTTCAGAAATGCCCATTGAATCAGACATACTGAGCATCATACTATGTAGCACTAAACCTCGATGTGAATAAACAACCCCTTTTGGATTTCCTGTTGTAGCACTTGTATAGCACATACCAGCAGGCTCCTCTTCCCCGATATCTTCTGGGAACTCATAGTTTTCATCTGCTGCTGCTAATAAATCCTCATACGATAATGCATTCGGTAATGTCGTTTCTGGCAAAGTATCCTCATCCGTCATAATAATATAATGTTTCACTGTCTTAAGCTCAGGCGCAATGTTTTCAATAATTGGTAGCAAATCCACATCAATCATTAAAATCTCATCTTCTGCATGATTAATAATATAAATTAAATGCTCTTCTGATAAACGAATATTCACCATGTGTAAAATAGCGCCAGAACACGGTACCGCAAAATAAGCCTCTAAGTGGCGATGCTGGTTCCAGGCAAAGGAGCCAATTTTCATTCCTCTTGTCATCCCCAGCTTTGTAAGCGCATCTGCTAAGCGACGTGTCCTTTTCGCCCATTCTCCATATGTTAAACGGTGAATCTTTTGTGGGCTCGTCCGTGAAATAATAGTCTTTCTAGCAAAATAGCTTTCTGCTCGTTTAAAAAAGTTTGTTAATACTAACGGCGTCTGCATCATATAAACCATCCATCCCTTCGTCTTGTGAACTCCCTTTGTATTACCTTTGTGAAATATTAACAGCTAATTTAATTGAATACTATTAATATTTTGAATATGATTATAGTAGAAAATTATAAATTAAGCTATATATTCCAATAATTTTCTTTTTATTGTTAACTTTTTCTAAAAAACTCATTCACAAAACGTGGGGTTGATTTCGGTTCCGGCTGGGCCTTTCCTGGAGCGTTGGAGGGAAGAATGAGTAAAATTAACACTTGCATATATCAATATAAGTTTACTTAAAGGAGAGAGAAATGATGGGGTTTGACGAATGTATAAACGAAGATTTTAGTGGAGTCATATCAGTCACTCAAAATGGTAAAAATGTATACCGTAAAGCCTTTGGATACGCAGATTTACCAAATAAAGTATCAAACGAGATTAATACGAAGTTTGCAACAGCCTCAGCAGGAAAAGTATTTGTTGCCATAACCATTTTGCAACTGATTGAACAAAGTCGATTATCTTTTGATAGTTGTATTGGGGACATCTTGAATTTTGATTTAAAGAATATTGATCCTCATATCACCATCAGGCAGTTGCTTAATCATACATCGGGAATACCCGACTATTTTGATGAGTCTGTCATGGAAGATTATGACGAACTATGGATAGATTACCCCAATTATAAAATTCGCACATCATCGGATATCATTCCATTATTTATACATAAGCCGATGATGTATCCTACAGGAGATAGATTTCAATACAATAATACAGGATTTGTTGTTCTTGGTCTTATTGTTGAGGCCATTACTGGCTCTTCATTTGATGTATATCTTAATGAACATGTTTTTATTCCTTGCGGTATGTTGAATACGGGGTATTATGAACTGGACAGATTGCCTGCTCAATGTGCGAACGGATATGTATATGATGACAGCAGGCAAGAGTTTTATACCAATATTTACAGTGTTGACGTAAAAGGAACAGGAGCAGGAGGAGCATTTACTACTGTAATCGATATTGAAAAGTTCTGGGCCAGTCTGATGAAAGGTCAATTGATATCGAAGGAAATGTTAAAAGAAATGTTAACTCCTCAAGTGAAAGAAGAATGCTATGGGTATGGGATTTGGCTGGATAAAAAAGAAGAAGGCATGTTTGATTACCACTTTGAAGGCTGCGACCCTGGTATAAGTTTTTATAGTTCATACGACAAACAACAAGATTTACTTATCACATTGGTAAGCAATTTTGGGTGTAACGTATGGAAAGTTTTCAGAGATATCAAAGGTTTGATCAAACGGTAAATACAACTATATTTTAACCCCGCCCTAAATTTAGGACGGGGTTATGCTTGTTTTAGGTTTTTAAAAATAAATAACTTTATTGTCTTTTACACAACGTAACGGCAACAAAAGGTTTTATCTGTGCGATAGCGAAGCGACAGCAACAACAGGTTTTATCTGTACGATAGCGAAGCGACAGCAACAAAAGGTTTTATCTGTGCGATAGCGAAGCGACAGCAACAAAAGGTTTTATCTGTGCGATAGCGAAGCGACAGCAACAAAAGGTTTTATCTGTGCGATAGCGCAACATGAGGTTGGTTGGTCATCTGTGACGCTAATCCCAAGGTTCGCCCAGCCTTCATATCCAATCAACTTATATACACGGTATACGTTTAGCAAGTGTCATTCCAATTTTAAGTGATTGCCCGTCAAAATAAAAAAAGACGAAGAGAACTAAATTCTTCGTCCGATTTTTAGGATTATTTGTTTATGAACAAGCTTTTGTTTGTAGCTTGATTTTTAATTTTTCTAGCATATCAACTGTCATTTTTGCTAGATCATACTGTGCTTTAAAGCCCCATTCTTTTTGTGCAGCTTCTATATTTAAAGAATTAGGCCAGCTATCTGCTATCGCTTGACGTACTGGATCTACATGATAATCCATACGGAAATGTGGCAAATGCTTTTTAATTTCCGCCGCAATCTCAGATGGCTCGAAGCTCATTGCAGTGATATTAAAGGCATTGCGATGAATTAGTTTGCTACTATCGGCTTCCATTACATCTACAATAGCTTGCAATGCATCTGGCATGTACATCATGTCCATGTACGTACCTTCTTGAATATAAGATGTATACTTCCCTTGCTTAATCGCCTCGTAGAAGATCTCTACTGCATAGTCTGTCGTACCACCTCCTGGAGGAGTTACGTATGAAATTAACCCTGGGAAGCGTACACCACGAGTATCTACGCCAAAACGATCGAAATAATAATCACATAATAGCTCACCAGCAACTTTATTTACCCCATACATTGTTGTTGGACGCTGTAATGTATCCTGTGGCGTATTATCCTTCGGTGTCGACGGACCGAACGCGCCTATTGAACTCGGCGTAAAAAATTGCAAGTTTAACTCACGTGAAACCTCTAACGCATTCATTAAACCACCCATATTTAAATTCCACGCTAGTAACGGATTTTTTTCTGCTGTTGCTGATAATAACGCCGCTAAATGCATCATCGTATCTGCACCAAAATCCTTCGCTAAATCATGCATTCTTTGTCCATCCGTCACGTCCAATACTTCAAACGGACCCTTAGAATGCTCAAGCTTCCGAATATCTGTCGCTAATACATTGTCCTCTCCATAAATACTACGAAGTTTTTCTACAAGCTCAGAACCTATTTGACCTAGTGCTCCTGTAACCATTATCTTTTTCATTTCTCCAAACCTCCACCTGTGAACAATTGTACTTTCTGAAAGTACAATAATATATAACTAAACATTGGTTTAATAACACTTCTGATGAATTTAATTATATAGTGTTCATATTAAAAATACAACCGCAATATTTCCAATTTTTAAAAACAGAGCGTAAAATCCTTTATCATTAGTATATGAGGCCTATAAAATATTGTGCTAGAAAAACAAACAAAATACATATGTACATCTCAAAAGTACATTTATAAGCAATTTTAATTTTGTTTGATACTAGTCAAAAAAAGAACCTTCTTTGTATGCAAAGAAAGGTCCGTTTGTTCATATTAAATTGAGAAACGCTTTACGGCTATTTGTAAAACTTTTGATACCTTATGTAACTCTTTAATATAATCATGGAATTGCTGCTGTGCGGTTAATTGATCGGCTGTTAAAGTAGCTACATGTTTAGTGGATGCTGCATTCTTATCAGAAAATGATGTTAACATTACCGCATCTTCATTAACCTTTTTCGTATGGTTGGCAATTTCTTGAATGGTTGCAGATACTTCCATTATATATGGCTTCATTGTATGTACTTTTTCTAAAATTTGATTGAAGCTTGTTGCCGTATCTCCTGTAACCTGCACACCCTTTTCAGTTGCGACTAACACACCCTCCATCATTTGCACAGCATAGCTAGAATCTAAATGAATATTTTGTACAATGGACGTAATCGTTTGGGTTGAATGAACTGTTTGTTCAGCAAGCTTGCGAACTTCATTGGCCACCACCGCAAATCCTTTACCATGCTCCCCTGCTCTAGCGGCCTCAATAGATGCATTTAAGGCTAGGAGGTTTGTTTGCGCGGTAATTTTTTCAATTACTTCAATCATTTGATCGATTGTAGCTGCTCTCTCTACAAGATTAAAAATGGCCGTATTCGATTTTTCAACTGCAAGTTTAATAGCCTGTATTTGAGTTAAATTCGCCTGTACGATTTCCGTACCACTTTCTGCATCACGCGCAGTTTTATGAGCAAAATTTTCAACAACCTGCACTTTTTCTAAAATTACTTGCACACCATTTAGCACTTCCTCTAGAGATGCTGTATTGGAAGCTAATTTTTTAGTAGAAGCAGCAGTTGAATCTGAAATAGATTGCACATCCTTTGCAATTTTTTGCGTCGCATTAGACGATTGCTCGGAAGATTCCTGCAGTTTCCCAGTCATTTCTTCAACTTCATGTGCACTATTTGATACTGTATGAAGTAGTCTTTTCACCTCTGTTGCCATCTGATTGTAAGACAATACTACCTCGCCAAGCTCATCCTGCGCCACATAACTGGCATTCGCTGTGAAATCGCCCTGCTCCGCTCGCTTTAATAATGACTTCAATTGACGTGTTGGTATATTCACAGCTTTTGTTGCTATAAATCCTATACAAATTACTAACAAAACAACAAATAAACATACTCCTCCTAACAGCCAATAACCAAATTGCACATCTTTCTGGTATGCCTGTTGCTGTTCATTAGCTCTCTGAACCAAATAGCTTTGAGTTTCTTCTAATAATGAATGACTTTGCTGGCTTACAGATAAATAAGATTGACCATAAAATTGTTGCTGTTCATTTTGGCCCAATTGTTTATAGTTATTAATCAATTCTACCTGCTGTGCTAGTAAGGTCTTATATTTCTTCATCTGATGGTTCGTCTTTTGATCAATTTCTAGACTTTCTAAATGATTTAATGGCTGCTCAGCGTTTTTTAAAATGACAGTCATTTCTTGATAAGCTCCGGCTGAATCCACTAAATAATCTAACTGTCGCTGTGATTCCTCTAGTTCATTTAACCACCCAATTGGTACAAGCCCTTCAGTATAACTTTCACTTGCATGCCATGACATTTTCCGTAAATAATCAACACTAAAAACACCTAGCAATACATTCGATAGTACACAAACAATCATCAGTATAAGTAACTTGTCCTTCACCATTATGTATCGAAAAAAATGCATCATCTTTGGCCCCTTCTCCAACTCTTACCAATAATAATAGTATGAAGATATAAAGCCAGTGTTATATTTTTGTAAAGATTGCACGAAGAGTTGCAAAACTATATCGATTTATCCCAACACAAAGTTATCATATTAACAACACATCCTGTTACTGCGTTTTGCTTCCGCATATAACACAGTCGTAACCTAAAGAGCTCCCATCAGAAGAGCTCAAGAAATAAACCAAACGTGATTGTAGCAATCCAGAAATCTACTCATATAGAATCAAATGTAAAATTAATATATTAGTAAAATTGGTTTATGATTTGTAATTTTTGTAATACTTATTTAACTTGCAACCTTCTGTATTTCCTTATCGTTGTCTATTAATAGTGTGGTAAAAAGGAGGTGTTTGAATGTTACAAATCAAAAAATTAGATAAAAGTTTAGTTATTAGCTTAGCATTGCTCGGTATCATTAGTTGTCTTTTTGTTCATTCCAGTAGTACGGTGTTTGAGCAGTATACAAGCTCGTTTATTATAAAGCAGTTTTTTTATTACCTAATCGGATTTTTAGTTATGTATGGAGTAGCAATGCTTGATATTGAACAACTACAAAAAATTGGCTGGCCGTTTTATTGGGCGATGGTCTTGTTAACATTTGCTTTATTTATTGCACCCGAAAGTATAGCTCGGACTGTTAATGAGGCGAAGCGTTGGTACCAAATTCCAGTGTTAGGATCATTTCAGCCGTCAGAGTTTTTAAAGTTCGCACTTTTAATTGTTGTCAGTAAGGTCATTGTTGCACATCGAGAGAAATATGTGCGCCCTACCTTTTTAACGGATATGCGGCTACTCTTAATCATTGCTATTATCACTCTTCCCCCTATGCTTGCTGTTTACAAGCAACCTGATACGGGCATGGTCATGCTTTATATGTCGATGATTGTACCGATGATTTTCTTTTCAGGTATACAAAAAAAATTGCTAATAATCTTTACAGCCATTCCAGTATCAATTCTCAGCGTTGTGGCTATTCTATATGTAAAATTTAATGAATTTTTTACAGACAAAATATTAAATAAAATGTCAGGGCATCAGATTTCTCGAATTAATGGATGGTTGCAGCCTAATGAATATCCGGACTCATCTTTTCAAACAAGGCAGGGATTTTCAGCAATTGGTACAGGACAGTTTACCGGAAAAGGTTACATGAACAATAATGTCTATGTCGTGGAAAAGCATACCGATTTCATTTTTGCCAACATTGCTGAAGAGGTCGGGTTCATTGGAGCGGCATTTGTTATTACTCTTTTATTTTTTGTTATTTACCGTATTGTTCTCATTACAGTAGAAGCACAGGACCCATTTATGACGCTGATGGGAGCTGGTATTTCTAGTTTATTAGCCTTCCAAATTACACAAAATATCGGTATGACCATTGGACTTTTACCTGTAACAGGTATGACTTTGCCATTTTTAAGCTATGGCGGAAGTTCACTCATATCCAATTTCATGTTAATGGGCATTGTGATGATTATCTACAATTCTTATAGCGGCTATATGTTTAAAACAACAAAGGAGTAAGGTGAAGGTGTGTATGGATGATACTTTAAAAAAGAGAATTTTATTGTTACTGTTCCTAACAGGAGTTGTTTTGTTCATACTCATAGTTCGCCTTGCATTTCTTATGCTGTAAGATAATCAAAAAGCTGTCTCAAAAGTTTTACTATGACTTTTGAGACAGCTTTTTATTTAAATTTTATGAATACTATCAATAACAGCTTTTATTATTGTATCAAGATCCTCTTGTACAATATTAAGTGGTGGAGATAATGTTAATACGTTATTGAAGCCTGCAACAGTGGCACCATTTTTACCGATAATAACACCCTGCTCCTTACATGCCGCAATAACAGCATTTACTTTATCTACTGGTAAAGGCTCTTTCGATGTTTTATCTGACACTAACTCGATGCCAATTAATAAACCTTTGCCTCGAACATTTCCAACATTCGGGTGATTACTCAATGCTTGCTGAAGTGCTTGCAGAGTAGCAGCTCCAACCTGACTTGATCTTTCAAATAATGCTTCTTGCTGAAGAATTTCAATATTTTTTAATGCGACCGCACATGCGACTGGTGATCCACCAAATGTATTGACATGACGGAAATAACCGTATGCATCAGACTCGGTAAATGCCTCATAAATTTCCCGTTTTACCGCTGTAGCTGATAATGGTAAATAGGCACTTGTAATTCCTTTGGCCATCGTAATAATATCTGGTTTAACACCGTAGTTCATAAATCCAAATGGCTTACCTGTTCGACCAAAGCCACAAATTACTTCGTCTACAATCATTAAAGCTCCATGTTTTTTACACACTTCTTCAATGCCCCTTAAATAGTTCTCCGGAGGCATAATGACGCCCCCACCTGTAATAATTGGCTCTAAAATCATAGCGGCTACTGTTTCACTTAGCTCCCATGTCATCGTCTTATCTACAGCCTTGACGCTTGCTAAATCTGCCGGGGCAAGTGTATCACTTTCATGTTCACGATATTGATCAGGTGGTGCTACATGGATAAAACCAGGAGATAGTGGTTCATATTTATATTTTCGTTCCGCTTGCCCAGTCGCAGCCAATGCTCCAAAAGAACTTCCGTGGTATGCACGGTAGCGAGAAACAATCTTATAGCGAGAGCTTTCCCCTTTTTGTTGATGATACTGACGCGCAATTTTAAACGCAGTTTCGTTAGCCTCTGACCCACTATTAGAGAAGAAAATAACATAATCTCCACCAAGCATTTCATTAATCTTTTCAGCCAGTTCAACTGCTGGTAAATGTCCCTGCGATAAAGGAGCATACGCATTTTTCATCATCTGCTCATGTGCAACATCTGCTAATTCCTTACGTCCATAACCCACATTTACACACCACAATCCCGCCATTGCATCAATATATTCAACGCCATCTGTATCAACAATCCTCGCACCATTTGATTTTTCTACTACATAGGTTGCTTGTGGATTGTAGGGTTTCATTGAATGCCATACATATTGTTCATCTTTCTTTAAAATATCACTTTGAAGATTTACTTGAACCATATCTATACACCCCTTTATGTTTTTTCACTTATTCGCATCGTTATTGCTTGGGAACGCAAATGAACTTGTCGTATCCTCTGTTTCATCTGGCCAGCGTTCAGAAATCGTTTTTGCTTTCGTAAAGAATCGTGCTTGGTCTGGTCCAAACATATGCCCTTCGCCAAACTTAGAGCGCTTCCATCCGCCAAAATTGTGATAGCCAACTGGAATCGGAATCGGAACATTAACGCCTACCATACCTACTTCAATTTCTTCTTGGAATTTGCGCGCCGCCGAACCGCTACCCGTAAACATCGTGACACCATTTCCAAGTTCGTGATCATTAATCAAATCAATAGCTTCTTGTAAGGTTTCAACGCCTACAACAATACGTGCAGGGCCAAATACCTCCTCTTTAAAAATAGTCATTTCTGGAGTCACATTATTTAATAATGTCGGACCAAGATAAAAGCCTTTCGACGTTTCGCATATTTTCGGATTTCGACCATCCGTCACAAGATTAGCCCCTTCCGCAATAGCACCGTCGATATATCGAAGAATAGTTTCTTTTGATTGCTGCGTAATAACTGGGCCAAAGTCTACCTCGTCATCTGTATATGGACCAACCTTTAATTTTAAAATTTTCTCTTTTAATATCTCTGTAAAGCGTTGTTCAGTATCTTTCCCGACGACAATCGCTCCTGAAATAGCCATACAACGTTGGGACGCCGCTCCATAGGCTGCACCTAAAAAGGCATTAGCCGTTTGCTCTAGGTTTGCATCTGGCATGACAACCATAAAGTTCTTCCCGCCACCAAATGCAGCAACTCGTTTATTGTGCTTCGTCCCTGTTTGGTAAATATACTCCGCAACAGGTGTTGATCCAACAAATGAAATTGCTTGTATCTCTTTATTTTCAAGCAGTTCATTAACCGCTTCTTTATCACCATTCACGACTGTCCAAATTCCATCTGGCAGTCCTGCCTCTTTCCATAAGTTACTTAAATATAAGGCTGACATTGGCACACGCTCAGACGGATTTAAAATAACTGCATTTCCTACCGCAACTGCCATACTTGTAATCGCCAGTGGCACCATAACAGGGAAATTAAATGGAGCAATGGTTGCAACAACTCCAAGTGGAGCTTTTGCAGAAAAGGCATTAATATCGCCGCCTACATTAACCGAGTATTCCCCTTTCAGCATTTGTGGGGCACTTATTGCCATATCTACAGATTCAATGCCACGAACAATTTCGCCCTTAGCATCTTCCTTCGTTTTCCCACTTTCCTCACAAATTATTTTGATAAGCTCATCTTGTCTTTCCACTAATAACTGACGGAAACGATGCAAAACCTCAACCCGTTTACCAATCGATGTCTTTTTCCATGCAGGGAAAGCTGCCTTCGCTTGCTGGATAGCCTGCTTCACCTCATCTCTAGTCGCTAACGGAACTTGCGCGATGACCTCTCCTGTTGTTGGATTATAAACTTCCGAGTAACAGCCACTAGTACCTGCTGTTTCAACCCCATTAATAAAATGTGATAGCGTTTTCACTTTTTGCTGAACTGTCATAATTTCCCCACTCCTCGTTTATTGTTATTCAAAATCCAATTTTTCCTTTTGAAAAATAGAACTTGCTTCATCTACTGGGTTAGGTGACTTTTTCTTTTGTGTAACTAAATAGAAAATCATCACTACTGCCACTACAATACATGTAAATAAAATTTGAGAACGCATCGATTCAATAAAGAACATAGCGACTAGCAAAGCTGTGATAACTAATATTGTGAAATACGTTAAATATGGGAATAACCACATTTTCACTTTTAATAGCTCGGGATTTTCTTTCTCAATTTTCCGTCGCATTTTTAATTGTGAAAAAGCAATGATTAAGTAAAGAATCAACGTGATTGCACTACATGAACTAAGTAAAAACATAAATACTTTATCTGGTGAAACATAGTTCATAATAACGGCAATATAAGAGAAGAATGTCGCTGTTAATATGGCATTAACAGGTGCTCCCTTTTTATTTAATTTCAAAAATGCTTTTGGGGCCTCCCCTTTCTCCGCTAAAGAAAATACCATTCGAGATGTTGCGTAAAGCGCGGAGTTTAAGCACGATAAAACCGCTGTTAAAACAACAAAATTCATGATTTGCGCAGCTGCTGGAATACCGATATAATCCAAAACTGCTACATAGGGACTTGTTAAAATATCTGAGGAATGCCAAGGTAATAATGTGACAACTACCGTTATTGATCCAACGTAGAAAATCAAAATACGCCAAGTAATTGAATTTGTAGCTTTTGTCACCGCTGCTAACGGTTCGTCAGATTCCCCTGCTGCAATAGCAACAATCTCCGTTCCCATAAAGGAGAAAATAACAATCACTACGCCCATCAAGACAGCACCAAAACCATTTGGTAAAAAGCCACCCTCACCGATTAAATTGGCAGTACCTACTGCATCAAAATTAGGTGCGATACCGAAAATAATAAATGCACCAAGTGCCAAAAAAGCTATAATACTTGTAACCTTAATAAGAGAGAACCAATATTCAAATTCACCAAAAGCTTTTACGGAAACAACATTTGTTAAAGTAAGTGCTACGGTTAATAAAAGACTTAGTAGCCATAAAGGGATCCCATCATACCAATATTGAATAATCGCAGCTGCTGCTGTTGCCTCTAAAGCAATGGCGACAACCCAGAAAAAACAATATAACCAGCCAATCATAAAACCAGCCCACGGACCAATTGCTTCATGTGCATAATGCGCAAAAGATCCACTTGTTGGATTGACAGCTGCCATTTCTCCAAGCATTCGCATGACAAGAATAACGATAATGCCCGCAAAGATATAAGATAAAATTGCGCCAGGGCCGGCTAAGTTAATTACTGAGCCACTTCCCATAAATAGACCGGCTCCGATAACCCCTGCAATAGCGATCATCGTCATATGCCTTTTCTTTAACCCTCTTTGTAAATGCGTCTGTTGCTCCATATCAGCCCACCTCTTTTATTAGATTGGAATACCGCTTACAAAAATTTTACATGTTACATAGAAACGAAGTAATAGACAAACTGTAAAATTCTATGCATTTGTTTTAAACATAATGTAAAATAGACTAAACATTCTTAAAATACGATATTTCGGTTTATTTAAGCAAAAACAACACATCAATAAGAAATCTAGAAAAAGGTCTATGTTAAAAGGAAGGGGGATAAAATGAGTCAATTTAAGCTTCAAGTGCAGGATGTGTTAGAAAATACATACTTCCAAAGTGCAGAGGTCGTAGCTGGTGAAGATGGCTTATTACGCATTGTAAAATGGGCCCATGTTATCGAAATTATACAAGTAGATAATTTTCTAGCTGGTGATGAATTAGTTTTAACAACAGGGATCAGCCTTCAGCACAGCATAGAAAACTTTATCTTTTTCGTAGAATCCTTAATCAAAAAAAATTGCGCGGCATTGTGCATTGAATACGGGACTTCCATACAAACCATCCCAGAAGTAATTGTAGCCCTTGCTAACCGTCACAGCTTCCCTATTATCGTTTTTCATGACACGGTTCCTTTCGTCCGTATTACACAAGATTTACATAGTCAAATTATGAACCAACAATATTTAATGATCTCTACTTTAGAATCCTACTCTCAAACATTAAATAAAAACGCTCTATTAGGGCAGACCTCAGAAGAAGTCTTACAAAATATGTATCATAAATTAAAGACACAAATTATCTTTTCTATTAAAGGTCGAGAGCCTATCTTTTTTCCAAACATCCCGCATCATAAGCGCCAACAACTTTTAACGATGAAAAATTCAGCACCAGTATTTAAAAATGAACCCATCTTTATTTTTGATCAACATTATGCAGATTTAACGCTCTTTAGAGAGGATGGTCTATTTTCGGAGTTCGAATTACTTATTTTAGATCGTACAGCTACTGCGTTAGCGCAGCTGTTAATGAGAGAATTTTATATTGAAGAAAAAAGGGACATTGAGGATGCCTCTATTTTAGCGGATTGGATCGATCAAAAACTATCGAAAGAGGAAATTTATAAATTTATCGTAACCCATCATTCTAACTATAAACTTACTAGCGGAGCCATTTTTATTTTAGCAACTCCTAATGCAATTTCTAAGGTGCAGGAGGATATTGTCTATAGTAAGCTCTACTATCGAAACCTTTTTGAGCAAAATGGATTTATAGCATTTTTATTCGAAAGAAAAAGCTATGTCATCTTTATTTTACTCCATAAGAAAGATAGCAAATCGAGTCGCGAAGTATTAAATACGTTAGTTTCTTCCGTTCAGAAAACCGATTTTTATAAAAAACAAATGGCACAAGGTTATCAAATCGCCATTGGCAAAGTCGTTGCAGACGTAGAAGAAATGCCAAAGAGCTATCAAACGGCACTCGAAACATTGTATATTTGCAGGAAAGTACAAACAACATCTTATTTTTACGATGATTTACATCTGTATCACCTCATCTATAAATTACAGATGCAAGTCAATTTACAGGAAGTGATTCAAGACTATTTACAGCCTGTCATTGAATACGACAAAAAATATAACAGTAAGCTATTAGAAACTCTGCAGGTATACTTACAAACGAATGGCTCCAAACAACAAACAGCCAACCAACTGTTCATCGTTCGCCAAACGCTCTACCATCGTTTAAAAAAGCTTGAAAGTCTCTTAGGAGAAAATTTCATGAAGGGCCATAATCGGATTACGCTTGAATTTATGTTGCTTGCTAATTCTTTAATTGAGGAGAAAAATTAATTTCTAGTTGTTGATTGGGTTACCGGCGTTGGTCGCCGGGGTAGCGGCGTTGTTCTCTGCGTTAGCGGCGTTGTTCGCCTGGTTTGCGGCGTTGGTCGTCGGGTTTGCGGCGTTGGTCGCCGGGTTGGCAGCGTTGGTCGCCGGGTTTGCGGCGTTGTTCGCGGGTTTAGCGGCGTTGTTCTCTGCGTTAGCGGCGTTGTTCACCTGGTTAGCGGCGTTGTTCACCGGGTTAGCGGCGTTGTTCGCCTGGTTTGCGGCGTTGTTCACGGGTTTATCAGCGATGTTCGTAAGTTTATCAGCGATGTTCGCTACTTTATCAGCGTTGTTCGCTACTTTATCAGCGTTGTTCGCTACTTTATCAGCGTTGTTCGCTACTTTATCAGCGTTGTTCGCTACTTTATCAGCGATGTTCACCATGCCTAGCACGCTCAACATCGCTTTGCTCCTTGAGCGTGCTAGCAGATTTTAGTTTCCGGTAACTACTCCGCTATATAATCCTGGTCTGCGGTCGTCATAAACAGGAATTCGGCCTCGTACTTCGTCGACAATTGAAAAGTCCACGTCGATGACAGCTACTTCTTCGTCCTCTGCACCAACCCACAGCACTTCGCCCCATGGTTGAATAATCATTGATTGACCATTGAAGTTTTCTACCTTTCTAGAAATGCGATTAACAGCAATCACAAAGCATTGATTTTCAATGGCACGTGCTTGCAACAATGTTTTCCAATGATCGATACGTGGTGTCGGCCATTGCGCCGGTACGAACAAGACCTTTGCACCTTCTAAGGCGTGAGCACGTAGCCATTCTGGGAAGCGAATATCGTAGCAAATCACGCCTGCAGCCTCGATTTCTCCAAGTGCAAAGCGATTCATCTCATCCCCAGCTTCTAAATATAAATGCTCGTCCATCAAACGGAAAAGATGTGCCTTGTTATATTCACCTACTAACTCACCATTTTTATCAAACGTATACATCGTGTTGTAAAATTTATCGCCCTTCTTCGTTGAAACAGAGCCACCAACAATATGTACGCCAAGCTCTTTCGCTAGGTTTGATAAAAATGCTTTCGAACGCTCTCCATCCACATCTGCAAGCTCTGATAATTTTTCAAGAGCATAGCCTGAATTCCACATTTCTGGTAGTACAATAATTTCTGCACCTTTTTTTGCGGCTTCACGAATCTTGTCCTCAGCGCGAGCAAAATTTTCTTCTACTTTGCCAAAACCTACGTTTAATTGGATACAACCAATCTTCATTGCTATTCCTCCTCTAGACAGTACTGTTCTGTATTTATACTACAATAAATCAACCTTACTTCCATGGTTTAAGCTCAAATATTTAGATTAATATTTCACCACTCAATACTTGAACAGCCGAACCCGCAATTGCCACATCTTTTATTTTCGGTGTAACGTACAATAGCCCACCACGTTTTGAAAGCTGATTGCTCACAATGCTTTCTTTTGATAACTTTTCACACCAGTAAGGTCCTAACGCACCATGAGTGGAACCATTTACATGGTCTTCATCAATGCCCTGTGCTGGAGAAAAGAATCTTGAGACAATATCAATCCCCTCATCTTTAGAACGGCTTGTAATACAAACACCACGTACCGGGAACTGTTTCATCGCACGAAAATCAGCTTTAAAGTCTGCAATATACTCTTCGTGACTTAGCTCCACTATATAATCCAATTCTGTTTTCCCTACATATGTTGGTTTCACACCAAGCCATTCCTCAAGCTCCAAAGGACATTCAATCTCTTCTAACTGGTACTTCCTAATTGTTATTTCAACTAGTTCATTCAACCAATTTGCTTGCAAAGGACCGCTTACAGTCTGGAATGTAATCGAAGAATTGACGGGTACAATTCCTTGTTTCCAAAGTAAAAAAGCGCTAGCGATTGTTCCATGTCCACAAATTGGTATTTCCTTTGCTGGCGTAAACCATCTAAGAAAAAAATCATGATCCTTCTTTTGGACAAAAGCTGTTGTTGGTACGGGAATCTCCTGAGCAATTTTCTGCATGGTCGACTCAGGTATTGGTGAATCAAGTAAACAGACTGCTGCGGGATTTCCCTTATAAAGTTCTGTAGTAAAAGCATTGACGATAAAATACGAGACTTTATTCAATTTTCCTCACCTCATATACTATTGGGCTCTAGACAATTACTAAAAAAAGTAATATTATGTGCATCATATCTTTAATAATTATTATATTCTGAAAAAGGTGGACGTGCATGGAATTCTCAAAAAAACTACAGCAACTCCCAACTCAATTTTTTGCAGCACTTGTGCAAAAAGTAAACGCTGCTCTTGCTGAAGGGCGTGATGTTATTAATCTTGGTCAAGGTAATCCAGATCAACCCACTCCTCCACATATTATTAAAGCATTGCAGGAGGCGGCAGAAAATCCTCAAAATCATAAATACTCTCCATTTCGTGGCATAGCAGAATTACGCCAAGCAGCTGCAAGTTTCTACAAACGCGAATACAATGTTGACATTGATCCTGACACAGAAGTAGCTATTCTCGGTGGTACGAAAATTGGTCTTGTTGAGTTACCGTTAGCCGTTTTAAACCCCGGTGATACTATGCTATTACCCGATCCTGGATATCCAGATTACTTATCAGGTGTCGTATTAGGTGATGTTAATTTTGAAGTTATGCCTCTTTTTGCAGAAAATCATTTTCTGCCTGATTATAATGCTTTATCCGATGCAGTAAAAGAAAAGGCGAAGATGCTTTACTTGAATTACCCGAATAACCCAACTGGCGGTACTGCAACACTTGAATTTTTCGAGGAAACAGTACGCTTTGCAAAAGAGCACAATATTATCGTAGCACATGATTTTGCCTACGGGGCGATTGGATTTGACGGCAATAAACCTATCAGCTTCCTGCAAGCTGACGGTGCAAAAGATGTCGGTATCGAAATGTATACATTATCCAAAACGTATAATATGGCAGGCTGGCGCATTGGTTTTGCAGTTGGTAACCCTGATATTGTTGCAGCCATTAACCTTATTCAAGATCATCTATTTTGTAGTCAATTCCCTGCCGTGCAACAAGCCGCGGCAGTTGCACTTACTGCTTCCCAGAGTTGCGCGGATAAGCTAAGTGCGACTTATGAGCGTCGACGAAACGTACTGATCGAAGAAGCTCAGCGAATTGGTTGGCAAGTAACAGCACCGAGAGGCTCTTTCTTTGCATGGCTCCCTGTTCCATTAGGTTTTACGAGTGAACAATTTGCCGATTTATTGCTCGACAAAGCTGATATCGCAGTAGCTGCAGGCAATGGCTTCGGTCAATATGGTGAAGGCTATGTCCGGGTTGGCTTACTTGTTAGCGAAGACCGCTTACGTGAAGCGATCAGTAGAATTGAAAAATTAAACTTATTTAACTCATGAAGTAGACTCTACCCGAAAAACTGTTCCATTAGCTCAAACTTGCTATGGGAACAGTTTTGTCTCTTTCTTGCGGATTCTTTCGCAACTAAATATTATAACAAAATAAAAAATTTTAAAAATTCAATTGACTTACTATATCCTATAATTTATATTAGTTCTATCGGATTTACAAAAAAATATTATAAATCTCTTATCAAGAGTAGCTGAGGGACTGGCCCTATGAAGCTCGGCAACCTCCTTTTTTAAGGAAGGTGCTAAATCCTGCAAACGATCATCGTTTGAAAGATAAGAGAGGACACTTTTTTATGAGCCTCTCTTAATTTTTTTAAGAGAGTTTTTTTTATTTTCAAAAACCGATAAAAAAACTTTGGAGGTATGTTTCATGAAAAAGAAAAATAAAATTTTATTAGGTTTAGCAAGTCTCACATTAGTAGCAGCATTAGTAGGCTGTGGTACTAAAGAAAATAGTAAGGATAGTCAAAATAAGGCTATTAATGAAAATAAAATTGTAGTAGGTGTAACTTCTGGTCCACACGAACAAATTGCTGAGGTTGTAGCAAAAGTTGCCAAAGAAAATGGCTTAGAGGTAGAAGTAAAATCTTTCTCTGATTATGTTTTACCAAATACATCGTTAGCAGAGGGCGATCTTGATGTAAACAGTTATCAACACAAGCCATTCCTCGAGACATTTAACAAAGATCACAATACAGATTTAGTGCCAGTTGGAAAAACAATTTTAAATCCTCTAGGCATATACTCTGAGAAATATAAATCATTTGATGACGTTCCTGATGGTGCAACGTTCGGATTGCCAAATGATCCAACAAACGGGGCTCGTGCTCTATTTGTCCTTCAAGAGGCAGGCTATATTAAATTAAAAGACGGTGCAGACTTAACAGCATCTATTCGCGATGTGGAAGAAAACAAAAAGAATTTGAAATTCATTGAATTAGAGGCTGCACAAATTCCAAAACAGCTTAGTGAAGTAGATGTAGCAGCTATTAATACAAACTTCGCTCTTGATGCTGGCATTAATCCTAAAAAAGACTCCATTCTTTTAGAATCTACGGACTCTCCATATGTGAATTACATTGTAGTACGTGCCGAAAACAAAGATGACCCAACGATCAAAAAATTTGTTGAAGCTTATCAATCTGATGAGGTACGCAATTTTATTGAAGAAGAATTCCAAGGCTCTGTAATTCCAAGCTGGTAAGTGACGATTAAGGACCATTCATAAAATCAAGAATCTGCGGGACTCCTACAGGAAAGCTAGCAGATTCTTGATTTATAGAAGGACTAAGAAAGGAGATATCACCGTATGATTCAACTAGAAAATATAACAAAAGAATTTAAAACTAAAAATGGTATCGTCAAAGCAGTAGATGGTATTAACTTGCATGTCAAAAAAGGTGAAATTCATGGGGTTATTGGCTACAGTGGTGCAGGAAAAAGTACCCTTATTCGCTGTGTCAATTTATTAGAACGTCCAACAACAGGAAAGGTATTAATCGATCATGTAGATATTACTTCCCTTTCTCTAAACGACCTTCGCAAAACTCGTCAAAAAATCGGGATGATATTCCAGCATTTTAACCTTTTAAAAACAGCGACTGTTTACAACAATATCTCGGTACCATTAAAGCTTCTAGGCTATAACGACTCCGAAGTGAAAAAACGCGTTGCAAAATATGCAGAAATTGTTGGCCTAACAGAGAAATTAGATAGCTATCCTAGCCAGCTTTCAGGTGGTCAAAAGCAACGTGTCGCTATTGCACGTGCCCTTGCCCAAGAGCCTGAGATTTTGCTCAGTGATGAAGCGACAAGTGCACTCGACCCCGAAACAACTGACGCCATTCTTGAGCTTCTCTTGAAAATTAATCGCGAGCTAGGCATCACTATTTTACTCATTACACATGAAATGAATGTTATTCAAAAAATTTGCGACGATGTATCTGTTCTTGAATCAGGGGCGGTTGTGGAATACGGCTCTGCTATAGACCTATTTTCAAAGCCTCAGCATCCAACGACACGAAAGTTTTTAAATACCATTTCTCAACGTAATTTATCCCCTTCCCTTATCGAGCAATTAAATGTTTCAGGAAGCGTTATTCGTTTAACATTCCTTGGTGAAAGTACAGGGAAACCATTACTAGCAGAAGTGAGTAAAGTTTATGATGTTCAACCGAATATTTTAACCGCCAATATCATTGAATTAAAAAACGGCATTGTCGGTAATATTGTCGTGCATCTACACGGTGAAGCACATATCGTAGAAAAAGCACTTAAGTATTTTACAGAAAACGGAGTAAGCGTTGAGGAATTAGGAGGCGAATTAAATGAATAGCATTCAAAGCTTCTTTGCAGATTGGTCAGATGTTATTGGGAAATCCATTATCGAAACCTTTCAGATGGTCGGGATTTCATTGTTCTTTTCTATTTTAATTGGGATCCCTTTGGGGCTTTTAATCGTTTTAACTCGCCCGGGGCAATCGTTTGAAAATAAATTTCTCTACCAATTTTTCAATTTATTTATTAATATTATTCGCTCTGTACCGTTCATTATTTTACTATTTTTCATTTTACCGTTCACGAAGCTAATCGTCGGCACAACTATTGGTGTAAAAGGTGTTATTGTACCGCTTGTTGTTTATACAGCGCCTTATATTGCGCGACTTATGGAAACGGCACTTTTAGAAGTTGATCCAGGTGTGGTGGAAGCTTATACAGCAATGGGTATTAAACGTCGTCATATTATTTGGAATGTCTTATTACGTGAGGCTCGCCCATCCATTATATTAGGTTTAACGATTGCCACAATCGGTCTTATAGGAGCAACAGCAATGGCAGGAATGGTTGGTGCTGGTGGTCTAGGTGATCTCGCATACCGTTACGGTCATTTACGCTATGAGGTCGATGTAATGTATGCGACAGTGTTTATCTTAATCATTCTTGTTCAGATTATTCAATCAATAGGTAACCGCTTTGCCGCGAAGTTAAAAAAAGATTAGTAGGAGGATTATGATGACAAAGACAACACATAGCGATCTACTATTAAAAAATATTAATGCACAAGCCCCCTTTCCTATTTGCTTTGCAGATTTAGAAAAGGCAGTTGCAGAAAAAATGGAAGCTGGTCCGTTTGGTTACATCCGTTCAGGCGCTGGCGGTGAGCAAACATTAAGGAATAACCGTACAGCCTTTGAAAAATACTCTATTATTCCACGCTTTTTACAGGATGTTTCAAGTATTGATACATCAATTGAACTGTTCGGAAAAGCTCACCCAACTCCGTTCTTATTTGCTCCTGTTGGCATGAACAGAATGGCGCATGACGAAGGAGAGCTAGCCGTAGCACGTGCAGCTGATCAATTAAAAATCCCTTATATTCAAAGCACAGTTTCAAGCTATGCACTCGAGGATGTGGCACAAACAGCTCCTACTGCTACAAAATGGTTTCAATTATATTGGGCAACAAATGAGGAAATTGCCTATAGCATGGCTGCTCGAGCCGAGGCTGCCGGTTTTGAGGCTATCGTTTTAACTGTAGATACAGTCATGCTTGGCTGGCGTGAAGAAGATGTTCGCAATCAATTTTCACCATTAAAGCTTGGGTATGCACGAGGAAACTATATGAATGACCCTGTTTTTACTGCTTCCTTACCAGATGATTCATTTGAGTCATATGTACAAGGCGTGTTGCAAAATATATTCCATCCAACATTAAATTGGGACAATGTACGTGAATTAAAGCGCCGTTCGAATCTCCCTATTTTGTTAAAGGGAATCTTACATCCTGAAGACGCAAAACTAGCTATAGAAAACGGCATTGACGGAATTATCGTATCCAACCACGGCGGCCGCCAATTGGATGGCGTAATTGGTTCACTTGATGCACTTCCTGGCATTGTGAAAGCTGTAAATAGGCAAATTCCTGTTATTTTAGATAGCGGTGTATATCGTGGTATGGATGCTCTTAAAGCACTCGCTTTAGGAGCAGATGCAGTTGCCATCGGTCGCCCCTTCGTCTATGGACTTGCATTAGCAGGACAGCAAGGAGCCGAAAAAGTAATGACGAATTTATATGATGAATTAAAAGTTTCTATCGCATTAGCGGGGGCAACATCTATAAAAGGACTTCGCGATATCACATTGGTGAAAAAAGATGGAGTCGATAGTAAATAAATTTAATACTGATGAACGCTAAAAGCAGCGTAAGTCATTCACTCAAAATAAAGCGGTCCTGCATTTCGAGGTGGCGATCCGTCACTTCGAGTGTTTTATCCGGCATTTCGGGGCGGCTTTCCGTCGCTTTGACGTTTCTATCCGTCTCTTCCGGGGGTGCTTTCCGTCACTCTGTCTTGTATCCGTCACTTCGGGGGTGCTTTCCGTCGCTTTGACGTTTCTTTCCGTCGCTTTGGCTCTTCTTTCCGTCACTTCGGCCTTTCTATCCGTCACTCTGTCTTATATCCGTCTCTTCGAGGGTGCTTTCCGTCGCTTTGACGTTTCTTTCCGTCGCTTTGGCTCTTCTTTCCGTCACTTCGGCCTTTCTATCCGTCGCTCTGTCTTGTATCCGTCACTTCGGAGGTGCTTTCCGTCGCTTTGACGTTTCTTTCCGTCACTTTGGCTCTTCTTTCCGTCACTTCGGCCTTTCTATCCGTCACTCTGTCTTGTATCCGTCACTTCGAGGGTGCTTTCCGTCGCTTTGACGTTTCTTTCCGTCACTTTGGCTCTTCTTTCCGTCACTTCGACCTTTCTATCCGTCGCTCTGTCTTGTATCCGTCACTTCGGGGGTGCTTTCCGTCGCTCTGACGTTTCTATCCGTCGTTTTGGCTCTTCTTTCCGTCACTTCGGCCTTTTTCTATCCGTCGCTCTGTCTTGTATCCGTCACTTCGGGGGTGCTTTCCGTCGCTTTGACCATTCTTTCGATCACTTCGCCGGTGCTTTCCGTCGCTTTGGCCCTTCTATCCGTCTCTTCGATGGTTCTATCCGTCGCTCTGTCTTCTACCTGTCACTTTGGAGGGCGCTTTCCGTCGCTTTGATCACCTTGGCTCTTCTTTCCGTCGCCCCAATCTTCTATCCGTCTCTTCGCTGGTCCTTTCCGTCACTTTGGTCCTTCTATCCGTCTTTTCGCCTCTTCTATCCGTCGCTCCATCTTCTATCCATCACTTCGACCTTTCTATCCGTCTAAATCTAAAAAAGGGCTACCTCACAATTGAGGCAGCCCCATTTTTTATTGAATAACGCCTAGCTCACGGCCGACTTTTTCATAGATTGCTAGAGCGTCGTCCAGCATTTCTTTTGTATGTGCCGCTGTAGGCATGTTACGAACACGTCCTGTGCCTTTTGGAACCGTTGGGAAAACGATTGATTTAGCGTAGACGCCCTCTTCAAATAGGCGACGTGAAAATTCCTGCGTAAGCTTTTCATCACCAATAATACATGGTGTAATTGGCGTTTCAGATGCACCGATATTAAAGCCTAGCTTAGCAAGACCCGCTTTTAGATAATCGCCATTTTCCCACAACTTATCGTGAAGCTCTGTTGAGTCAATCAGCATTTGTACTGCTGCTGTAATTGCTGCTACATCACCTGGTGGTAATGCTGTTGAGAATAAAAATGGACGAGAACGTACTTTTAGCCAGTCAATTAAATTTTTCTTACCTGCTACATATCCACCAACAACACCAATTGCTTTAGAAAGTGTACCAATTTGGAAGTCAATTTCTTTTTCTAAACCGAAATGCTTCACAGTACCCTTTCCTTTACCTGTTACGCCTGATCCGTGTGCATCATCGACGTATGTTATTAAATCAAACTCTTTCGCAATCTCAACGATTTCTGGTAATTTTGCAATATCACCGTCCATTGAGAATACACCATCAGTAATGACCATGACTTTATTGTATAGGCCTGATTCTTTTGCTTCCTTTGCCTTCGCACGTAAATCGTCCATATCTGAGTGATTAAAGGCAATGATTTTCGCACGTGATAAACGACAGCCATCAATAATCGATGCATGGTTTAATTGGTCTGAAAGAATCGCATCATTTTTATCCATAACAGCTGAAATAGCTGCCATATTACAGTTAAAACCTGATTGGTAAGAGATCGCTGCTTCTGTACCTTTAAATTCAGCAAGCTTTCCCTCTAATTTTACATGTAAATCAAGTGTGCCATTAATTGTACGAACTGCTCCAGCCCCTACACCGTATGTCTCAATTGTTTCTTTAGCAATACGCTTTAACTCTGCATTCGTTGCTAAGCCAAGATAGTTGTTTGATGATAGATTAATTAGATTTTTGCTACGTACCTGAATAATTGGTCCGTTTGCTCCCTCTACTGGATCAATTTCATTGTATAAGCCTTGATCGTGTAAGGCTTTTAGGTTTTCATCTAAAAATGCATTCAATACTTTTGACAAGCGTATCATCCTTTCCTAGGAACACTATTCTAGTTCCTAGTGTAGCACAAGCATACTATTAGAAAAATTACTTTGTTAATCTTTCGAATAGTGGGGCAGTTTTTTCTCGCCAAAGGGATGATGATATACAATTATCTAATAATCGACGGACAGTATACTCCGCTTCCGCGTAACGCTTCGAATAACCCATTGCATCCTGCATCGCCTCTTTATACTTTGCCCGAATATCTTCAATTCGAACTTCTGCTTCCTGTGAAATTGCGCAATGTTTCCCTATATCGAAAATTTCATCCCCTAGTCTTCCGTCCTGTGGGTCAAAGATATGAGGCTCTGTACTATCAAAAATACAGAAATTCAATTCCGGGATAATAACCATGTCAACCGAGTTTGAATCCAAGCCACACCAAATAATTTGTGCATCGAGTCCTCTTGCATTTGCTTCGTCTGCTAAACCTTTCATTAAAGAAGATTTACCTGTACCTGGCTTCCCTTTGATCATCAATCTTTTAGATACATTTTTTGTAATGCTATCTACTGTATTTTCGGCGCCTCTCGGTGTTAATGTTCCGAGTAAGCGATGGGTGCGCATTCCTGTTTTGTTTAAGACGATTGATTGGAAAACATCTGTCTTTAAATTTTCAACCTGATCATTCAACGCCTGCCAGTTCATACAACTCTGAGTGACTACTTCCCAATCATCATGGATCTTTATAGCATTATTAAGCTTCGAAATACACTTCTCACACCATGACTCTCGTTCCGTCATTGCATCAGCGAGCTGTTCGCCGACCCTTTCAAGCTGAATTTCTTCTAAGCAATCATAAAATGACATCACCCGATGCTTTGTTCCAAGGAAAACCGGTTCAATCCCCCACCCCGATGACCATACAAATAGTCGATTACATCCTTGAACATACACTGCCTCAACAATATCCTCCAGCAAAGCATGCTTAAACCACTCCACTGCAAAGCCTTGCTTCACATAAAAATACCCAAGCTCTTTAAGAAGCTCTGATCCTTTAAACGTCGGTGCACCCTGCAAAATATAAACTAATTCAGCCTCATCCATCATTTCTTTATATAAATGTTTAATTCCTTGCCCAGTCAGTGCGTGTCCATAATAGTAGGTCACATTTCCGTTCAATTTCGATCCCCCTTTATCTTATGCCTTGCATTATATGAAGGAACCTTAAAAAAAATGAAGAGCTACTTTTATTTTTTACAAATAAAAGTAGCTTCTTATTTAATAGAATGGCTTCATGCCCTTTATATTACCAATACACTTCATCAATACCTTTCGACAATAAGGTAACGAATATTGCACAATATAGCCTGATGTTAAAGCAATCATCACAGTGCCAACGCCAACAGGACCTCCAAGTAACCAGCCAAGAATTGTTACAAGCACCTCGATACCCATTCGTGCTGTTTTAATCGTTCCTCCAAATTTTTCAACAAGAATCATCATTAATGTATCCCGAGGACCTGCCCCCATATTCGGAGCAATATACATACCACAGCCAAAACTTAAAACAAATAAACCTACCACAAAATAAGTTATCTGTAAGCCATAAATATTTGTTGACGGCAATAGCCAATTAAAAACATCTATAAAAGATCCGATAAGTAGCATATTGAGCCATGTCCCGATTTTTGGCCATTCTCGTAAAACAATTGAAGTTGAAATAACAATTAAAAGCCCTGTTAAAATAGACCATGTACCAATTGATAAACCCAAATTCTGAAATAAACCCACATGCAACACATCCCAAGGGCTCGTTCCTACGATTTTCCCTTTAATGGACATTGTAATTCCAAGCGACATCACGATTAAGCCACCAATAAAAAACGTCCAACGCCACCCCGTAATTTTCCTCATTTCATTCCTTCTCTCTATGTATGATATTGCTCTAACAGCACCCTATTTTCTACAAAAATCCTACTCTTACTTCTTGACAACTTAAATAAAAAAACTACCCAGCATATCATTCTTGGGTAGTGGTAATTGGTGCGAGCTTTGCCTTTGTTGCAGCGACTAAATCATCTAGTTGTACATGGATTTGCATGCCGATTTTCCCGGCACTTACAATAATACTTCCTTGCTCTTGAGCCGACGCGTCGATGACAGTTGGATAAAGCTTTTTCATCCCGATTGGAGAGCATCCGCCTCGTATATAGCCTGTATAGCTGAGCAACTCCTTGACAGGGAGCATGTCGATTTTCTTCTCGCCTACAACCTTTGCAGCAGCTTTTAAATCAAGCTCATCTGCTACAGGGATAACAAATACAAAAAGCTTTTGTGCACTTGCCTTTGCTACTAATGTTTTGAAAACGCGAGAAACTGGGTGACCAATTTTTTCAGCAACCGAAATTCCGTCAACTTGGCCGTCACCAGTCTCATATTCAATTACTTCGAACTGTATTTTTTGTTGCTCCAACAATCTTATAGCATTCGTTTTTGCATGCTTTGCCTTAGCCATGTTAAAAAACTCCCATCTGCAGCATTAGGCTATCATGGAGAACATAGAGTCACTTCCTGGTGGATAGCCATCTTTCGCCATTTGTATATGAGTAGCATATTTTTCAGAAGCGTATTTAAATGTTCGCGCCTTATATGCCTCTGCATAACTCTTACCGAAAATTGTATCTGCAAATGGATCCAATTTCAATTCCTTCGAAAAACGTTCTGGTACTTTAACTTCAATTACTTCACGTACAAAAGTAGGCTCATCTAGCTCTTGGCCATTTAATTGTGCTTGCATTTGTTGTATTTGAGCATTTGCACTTGCCGCTACACGTAAATCTTGTGGTGATGGCTGCGCGGGTGCTAGCGCTGTATTCCTCACCTGATCTAAAATTTGTAACGTCTCCTCATCTACATGCTCTAGCTGTGAATTTTCAAGAGCTTCAGGCTTTTGCGTTTGCTCATGAGCGAGCACATTCTTTTTCGTTTGTTGCAAATCTTGAATGATTGCTTGCTGTTGAGGCGTAATTTCGTTGGATTCCTCTTTTTGTTGCTCATAGAGTTCTTGATCTGTATGCCCTAAAAGTAAATTTTCTAGCTCAAGCAATAACGGATTTTTCTTTGGCTGAAAATACAGTGAGTTTTTTCGATATGCATCACCCGCTTGTTTTCGCTGTAAAATCTTTTTACGATTATACTGTGATGTAATTCTTTCTTGTTCTATTAAACTTGATAGTTTCATATAAATTCACCTCGGCTTTCTTATTTAATATGCAAGTTAAATAATAGATATGATAATCTCTTCTCTAATAGTTTCTGTACACTAATTATCGGAATTTTCTTTACCAAATTCAAGAACAAATTAATACTAAGCTCCTAAAGGAATAATCCATTTTCGATAAAACAAGCACAAAGACCTATCATCAAATTCGTTTTTTCGTTCATTTATTACTGTAATATATAATTTCAATAAAAATTATTACTGTTACCACTTTATAAATGGTGTTAATTCACCACTAAAAAAACAGCCCCTCAGCAAGGACTGTTTGTTTCTATCTATCTTTTTTAGGTTTAATAAGTATACTTTTATAGGCTAAGTAACCAAGCCATGCTCCGAGTGTATTTAAAATTAAATCATCAATATCTGCCGACCCAACTGTAAAAATAAACTGGATAGTTTCTACCGTTAGACTAGAGAAAAAGCCTGCCCAAATAACTGTCCGAGCTTTACGAAACTTTTTTGATAATAACGGAAGTAAAAAGCCCATTGGGGTAAATATTAATAAATTGCCTAGTAAATTAATAATAATGATATCCAAATTAAAATACTGAGAGTAATTTATATAGCGAAGAATTGTATCAAAGGGAATAAAATTTGTGGTTAAACGCCAGTCACTATAATCAAACAGCCCTAATTCATTTAAGGAATATTCGCCATTTAATAAAATAATGATTACATTCACAAGACGATCAATGACCAGTTTATAAAAAGCTATAACGGAATAAATACAAAAGAATATCCAACCTGTTACCTTGATTGGTAAATAATATGTATCTATCAATGAACGATAAGGTAATGGTAGCTTGGCATTACCCTGTATATTATTTTTTGTCATGCCTATACCACCTACTTCCCTATATCCTCTCATCATTTTAATATGCTCCACTTCCCCAAGCAAGTGGTAATAATAAGATGGGTAAAGCGTTTTAAAGCATACTAGCATATTAGGAGTACTTTTTCCCCCTATACTATACGTTTGTCCAGGTTCAATTAGAAAGACAAATAAACAAATTTTAACAAAATACCCCCCTCAGATGAACAAAAAAAGCTGCCTCAATTTAACTGAGACAGCATTCTTTCAGACTTTATACTGGATTTACTCCGTGCTTACGTTCTGAGAATAATAAGTACTTCGACATATACAGCTCTAAACGTGATTCAAGTGCTTTTCTTAAATCATTTGGCTCAATAACATCGTCAATGATTAGCTCTGAAGCTAGACGATAAACATCGATTTCCTCTTGATATTCCTTGCGTTTCTCTGCAATAAAGCTCGCTTGCTCCTCTTTTGGAAGTTCAGCAATTTTATTTGCATATACTGCGTTGACCGCTGCCTCCGGGCCCATTACAGCAATTTGTGCGTTGGAAAGCGCAATACAGCAGTCTGGCTCAAAAGCCGGACCTGCCATTGCATACAGCCCTGCACCATATGCCTTACGAACAATGACCGTTAATTTAGGGACAGTCGCCTCACTCATGGCAAAAATCATTTTTGCACCATGGCGTATAATCCCAGCTTTTTCAACTTGCGTACCAATCATAAAGCCTGGTACATCTGCAAGGAAAAGAAGCGGAATATTGAACGCATCACAAAGAGAAATGAACTTTGCTGCTTTATCAGCTGAATCATGGAACAAAACGCCACCCTTTACGCGCGGTTGATTGGCGATAATTCCAACGGATTGCCCATTAATTCGCCCAAGTCCAGTAATTAATTCTGGAGCGAATAATTTTTTTACTTCACAAAACGTATCTTCATCAATAATACGTTCTATTAGTTTATACATATCAAAAGGAACGTTTTGATTTTTTGGTATTAGCTCATCAATCGATTTATCAAATGAAGCTGGTGGCTTTGGAGCCTCTACCTTACCGCGCTCTGCATAATTGTTCGGGAAGTAGCTCAAATATTTACGAGCATAGGCAATTGCTTCTTGCTCGCTTTTAGCAAGCACATCTCCGCAACCAGAAACAGAACAGTGCATTTTCGCTCCACCCATCGTTTCCAAGTCTACCTTCTCACCAATAACCATTTCCGCCATACGTGGGGATCCTAAATACATCGATGCATTGCCCTCTACCATGACCACAATATCACAGAATGCAGGGATATAGGCACCTCCTGCTGCAGAAGGTCCAAACAGTAAACATATTTGAGGGATTTTACCTGAAAGCTTTACCTGATTATAGAAAATGCGTCCTGCTCCTCTTCGACCAGGAAACATTTCTAATTGGTCAGTAATACGTGCACCTGCCGAATCGACTAGATACAGTAATGGGCAATTTAGCTTTTCGGCTGTTTCTTGAATACGAATCATTTTTTCTACTGTACGTTTACCCCAAGAGCCAGCTTTAATCGTCGAATCGTTTGCTAATACACAAACAGTACGGCCATGGATTTTACCGATTCCTGTTACAACGCCATCTGCCGGTAAGTCACCAGCTAAGCAGTTTGCGTACAAGCCATCCTCTGATTGCAGCCCATCATCTAATAATAATTCGAGTCGTTCACGTACAAATAGTTTTCCTTGCTGCGCATTTTTATCGTGATATTTTGGTAGACCACCAGCTAAAATTTGTTCCTTCATTGTTTTAGTCGTATTTTCTGTCGGTACATTGCTCATATTTAATTCCTCCCTTTGCCCATTCGGTTACGCCTTAGCATAATTGCGATAGCACTTCGTATAACTTCTCCCTTACATTACAATAATCGATTCATCACCCTAGCGTGGGGTTGATTTCCGTTACGGCTGGACGCTTTGCCGCTGACGCTTCGCTTTCGCGCAGAGCGGAGCTTCCTGGGGGCGTCCGATGAGCCGCTTCACTCGCGGGGCTCGCTCCAGGGTCTCAGGCCAACACGATGTTGGTCACGAAGGCGTTATCACAGGACGTGATGGTTTTAGCCTTCGTTCCTCTTAATCGCTGATCCCCAAGGAGTCGCCAGCCTCCACTCCAATCAACTTATACATGTGGCATACTTTTAAAAAATATATCCACAACTTTTTGATGATGAGCATAGATTTTATTGTTTTTAAAATCCTACTTTAAAACCATTCAAAATCCTTCATCAGAGTCTTTACTTCCCTAAGTATTGCGGTGTTCGCTTTTCTTGGAAAGCAAGTAAGCCCTCTAATCGATCTTCAGTAGGAATCAGAGCATTATATGCAAGTGATTCGATTTTTAAGCCAGTAGCTAAATCTACTTCAACCCCTTGATTCATGGCGATTTTCGCCTGTACTAAAGAAAGTGGAGCATTCTTTGCCATTTCGAGTGCAAGCTGCTGCGCCTTTTCAAGTACTTCATGCCCCTCATGAACATACTCCACAATACCGTAGCCTCTCGCTTCCTCTGCATTTAATCGACGCGCTGTATAAATTAATTCCTTCGCTTTTCCAATGCCAATTAGTCGTGGAAGTCGTTGCGTGCCTCCTGCCCCTGGGATGATGCCGAGAGATGTTTCCGTAAGGCCGATTTTTGCATGTGCAGCTGCAAGACGTAAATCACAGGCTAATGCTAGTTCGAGTCCGCCACCAAAAGCAACACCATTTAGTACGGCGATAACTGGTTGAGCGAGTGATTCTACTTTTGCCACTGTCGCCCCGATTAATTGCACAATCTGTTTTACTTGTCGGTCTGGCATCCCTTTACGCTCTTTTAAATCTGCTCCTGCACAAAAAGCTTTTTCCCCTGCTCCTGTTAGTAAGACAACTCGCACGGCCGGATCACCGTTTATGTTGTCGAGTGTCGCGCCAAGTTCTTGGAGTAGTTGTACAGACATTGCATTTGCAGCTTCAGGTCTTGAAAGTGTAATAAGCCCAATGCAACCATCTAATAATTCAAAACGAACGAGTTGCGTCATAATTGACTCGCACTCCTTTCATTACGGGCAATCGCCATTTGTTTAGAGGCAACTGCTTTCCCTAGTTTCTGTTCAATAAATAGCGCAGCCTCTAGCACTTTATTCAGCTCTACACCCGTTTTAATACCCATTTCATCTAATAAATACAGTAAATCTTCCGTAGCTACATTACCTGATGCTCCTTTGGCATACGGACAGCCACCAAGTCCACCAAGCGCACTATCAAACTTCGTAATTCCCATTTTTAAAGATTGAACAATATTCGCTAGTGCTGTACCACGTGTATCATGAAAATGCATCGCGAAATTTTCCGCAGGGTATCTTTTTAGCAATTCTTCTAAAAGACTTTCCACCTGTGTCGGTACACCAACACCAATCGTGTCACCAAGCGAAATTTCATCGACACCCATTTCTAATAATTTTTCTGTTACTCGTAAAACCTTTTCTGGTTGTATGTAGCCTTCATACGGGCACCCAATCACCGTTGAGATATAGCCTCGTACATTTTTATGCGCTGCCTTTGCCCCTACCATAACTTCCTGTAATATCGGAAATGTTTCATTAATCGATTTATTAATATTACTTTGATTGTGGCTTTCACTTGCCGACATAAACACGCTCACTTCATCTACTTCAGCCTGCAATGCACGTTCTAAGCCACGCATGTTCGGTACTAGTGCCGCATACGTGATATCTTTTTGGCGTTTAATGGCTTGAAGCACCTCCACTGCATCAGCCAGCTGTGGAATCCACTTCGGATGCACAAAAGAAGTTACCTCGATATAATTCAATCCAGTTTGACTAAGTAAATTCACTAACTGTACTTTATCGGCAGTTGCTAGATGCGTTTTCTCATTTTGCAAACCGTCACGAGGACCTACTTCCTTTAACGTGACATGCTTTGGTAGCTGCATAAAGAAACCTCCTTATTCGATTTCTAAAATATCATCATCTACGTTAATGAAATCCCCTTCGTTCGCAATGATTTTTGTGACCACGCCATCTTCTTCTGCAGCAATAGGAATCTCCATTTTCATCGACTCTAAAATTGCCACATCTTGTCCTGCTGTCACTTTCTCGCCCTCTGCTACAACGATTTTCCATACTGTTCCTGCCATGCTCGCTTTAACTGTTGCCATTGTAAATCCCTCCAAATGTATGAATGTACGTCTAGCGCATTCGCACTAATATTTAAGTGCGAATGCTTTAATTTATTTTGTCTCTGCTAATTGCGGTAGATAATATTCTTCTACAAATTTAGTTGTTGTATAGCCCTTTAAAAATTGTTCATGTGTGACTGTTTTCAGCAGCATTGGAATATTTGTTTGAATTCCTTCTATTTTATACGCTTTAAGCGCCTCGATAAGTCGTTCACACGCAATTGCTCGTGTTTCTCCCCACACTACTAATTTGCTAATCATCGGATCGTAAAAAGGTGTTACCGAAGTGCCAGCCTCTACGCCACATTCATGGCGAATACCTTCACCTGTTGGTAATTCAAAAGCCGTGATTGTGCCTGGAGAAGGGAAAAAGGTCGAAGGATTTTCGGCGTAGATGCGTACTTCAATCGCATGCCCTTTTCTTTGAATACTATCGCGCGTAAATGCTAATGGTTGTTTTGCCGCAATCTTTAATTGCTCCTCTACAAGATCCAGTTTCGTAATTTCCTCAGTCACCGGATGTTCCACCTGTAAGCGTGTATTCATCTCTAAAAAATAAAAGTTTTGCTCCGCATCTACTAAATACTCAATCGTTCCAGCATTCACATAGCCAATATGCTGAACTGCCTTGACTGAAGCATCTAACATACTTTTTCTTGTTGCTTCAGAAATGAAAGGAGATGGTGCTTCCTCAACTACCTTTTGATTTCTACGTTGAATCGAGCACTCCCGTTCAAATAGTGGTACGACATTGCCATCATGGTCCGCAATAATTTGTACCTCGACGTGATGAGGATTAGCAATAAATCGTTCCATATACATCGTGCCATCACCAAAGAATGACTGTGCACGCTTTTGATTTCCTTCAAAGGCTTTTGCCAATTCTTCAGCATTTTCTACGAGCTGCATTCCGATACCCCCGCCGCCAGCAGAAGCTTTTAACATAATCGGATAGCCTAGACGGGCAGCAATTTCAATAGCTTCTGTTACATCTTTTACCGGTGCCTCTACGCCTTCAACGATTGGTACACCAGCCGCCTTCATTGTTTTACGGGCTTCTAATTTACTCCCCATCGAAGCAATCACGTCCGCGCTTGGCCCAATAAAAACTAAGCCCGCCTCTGTACAACGTTTAGCAAACTCAGCGTTTTCTGATAATAAGCCATAGCCTGGATGAACAGCTTCAGCACCGCTATCCTTCGCTACTTCAAGAATACGATCAATATTTAAATAACTTTGTGCAACAGGTGGTTTTCCGATACAGAACGCCTCATCCGCTTCCTTAACATGTAAGCTTTCAGCGTCTGCCTCGGAATACACCGCAACTGTTAGGACATTTAGTCGTTTGCATGTTCTAATAACGCGTCTTGCTATCTCTCCACGATTTGCAATTAAAACCTTTTTGAACATAACACCGGCCCCCTTCTTACTTCACTGCTGGAACAAAACTCTCTCGTAATCTATACTTTTGAACTTTTCCTGATGCAGTCATCGGATAGTCGTCGATAAAGAAAATATGTCGTGGTATTTTATGTCTAGAGATTTTATCCCGACAATAATCTCGAATTTCTTCCTCTGTTGCCTGCTCTTCTTCACGCAAAATGATCCAAGCTGCCGCTTCCTCTCCATAAACAGGATCAGGAACACCTGCAACCTGTACATCTGCAATTTTCGGGTGTGTGTAAAGGAATTCTTCAATTTCTCGAGGAGATATATTTTCACCGCCGCGAATAATCATATCTTTTAAACGCCCTGTTACACGTACATAGCCCGCCTCATCCATCGTTGCCAAATCCCCGGTATGCAGCCAACCAGCCCCATCAATTGCAAGAAGCGTTTCTTCTTGGTTTTTATAGTAGCCTTTCATGACGTGGTAGCCTCTCGTACATAGCTCCCCTTGCTCATTTGGCGCAGCTTCTTCGTCTGTACCAGGAACGACGATTTTAACTTCCAGATTCGGCAATGCACGACCAACAGTTTCTACCTTTAATAATAGCGGGTCATCTGCTCTCGTTTGTGTAATAACAGGTGAGGATTCTGTTTGTCCGTAACAGATCGTAACATCCTTCATTCCCATTTTGTCGATCACGGCTTTCATCACCTCAATAGGACAATTAGAGCCTGCCATTACTCCAGTGCGTAACGTTGATAGATCGAAAGACGAAAAATTCGGTAAATTAAGTTCGCTAATGAACATCGTTGGTACACCATGTAACGCTGTACATTTCTCTTTTTCAACTGTTTGTAGCACTTCAGTAGGTGAAAATTCCTGCACTGGTACCATCGTCCCGCCACTAGTCGTAATCGCTAATGTGCCAATTACACAGCCAAAGCAATGGAAGAATGGAACAGGGATGCATAAGCGATCTTCGTATGTTAAACCCATACATTCTGCAATATTAATCGCATTATTAACTAAGTTATAATGCGTTAACATAACACCTTTTGGAAAACCTGTTGTTCCCGAAGTATATTGAACATTAATAACATCATCATAATGAAGCTCTTGCTGCCTTTGATCTAATTGCTCCTCCGTTATTTGCTTTGCAGCCGATAACACATCAGACCAGTTTAGCACTCCGGGGTATTTTGTCTCGCCAATTAAAATAACATTTTTCAATAAAGGCAGTCGCTTTGATTGCAAATTACCCGGTTCACAATGTTCAAGCTCTGGACATAACTCTTGCAGTGTATTCATAAAAGAATGGTCTCGATAATTTTCAATTAAAATAATCGTTTTTGCATCGGATTGCTTCAATAAATATTCCAACTCGCTTGAGCGATAATTCGTGTTGACAGTGACGATCGGAGCACCCATTTTACCTGTACCAAATTGCAGCTGTACCCATTCCGGGACATTGGTCGTCCATACTGCAATATGCTCGCCCTTCTCTATTCCAAGAGCCATTAACCCTCTAGCTACTAAACGACTTTGCCGATTGAGCTCCTCGTAGGTCATTCGTAAATTCCTGTCTGCATACACTAATGCTTCCCGCTGTGGATATTTTTCCGATTGTTCGTCTAGCAATTGACCAATAGTTTGATACACAAGTTCTGCCATGAAAATCCTCCTTTTATGCTATTTAAGAAATTAACAGCCAATTAAACGAGAAATAACGAGACGTTGAATTTCAGACGTTCCCTCACCGATTTCCATTAACTTAATGTCACGCAGATGACGCTCTACGTCGTATTCTTTCATATAACCTGAACCGCCATGAATTTGAATGGCTTGATTACAAGTCCGGAAGCCCATTTCAGAAGCAAATAATTTTGCCATTGCCGCTTCCTTACCGAACGGTTTCTTTTGATCTTTAAGCCATGCCGCCTTATGTACTAACGTACGTGCAAGCTCTATCTCCATTGCCATATCGGCCAATTTAAATTGTATTGCCTGTAGTTTTGAAATTGGTGCACCAAATTGTTCACGTTCTTTTGCGTATTTTAATGATTTCTCATAAGCTGCCTGTGCAATTCCTACAGATAATGCAGCAATGGAAATACGCCCTCCGTCTAAAGTATTTAAAAATTGGCTAAATCCGCGTTTTTCATCCCCTAATAGATTAGCCCTTGGTACACGAACATTTTGCAAAATAATCTCACATGTATTGGAACCACGTACGCCCATTTTGTCGTAATTGCAGTTGATCGTTACGCCAGGAGTATTAGTTGGCACAATGATAGCTGAGATAATTTTTTTACCATCTTCACGTTTACCTGTCACTGCAGTCACAATAATTTGACGTGCATGGCCAGCATTTGTGATCCAGCATTTTTCACCATTAATGATGTAATCATCACCATCAATTACGGCTGTTGTACGTGTCCCACCAGCATCTGAACCTGCATTGGGCTCTGTTAGACCAAACGAACCTAATGTTTCTCCCTTCGCTAACGGAACAAGCCATTCCTGCTTTTGCTCCTCTGTACCGAAATTATAAATAGGCGAAGCACCTAGGCTAACTGCTGCTGCATAGCTTAATCCTGTGCCGCCACACGCACGACCGATTTCTTCAACAGCAAGTGCGTAAGAAACAGTATCTCCGCCTGAACCGCCATACTCTTCAGGAAACGGAATACCTAATAAGCCTAGCTCTGCCATCTTTTCGAAGCTCTCTATTCTCATCGTCGATGTCTCGTCAACCTCACGAGCATACGGTTTAATTTCATTTTCAGCAAAATCACGTACCATGTCTCGAATCATTGCTTGCTCTTTCGTTAGTTCAAAGTTCATCCCCAGTCCCCCTAATGTTTAATGTGCCATAGCGGATTTCGTTCAGATGTCAGTTGCAATAAATAAATAAATAAATAAATAAATAAATACCGACTAGTCGGTTTGTTTTAAATATTAATAAAACCAGTCTCTTCCTTCGCTGCTGGCTTCTCCTTAACCATAAATTGAACTGCTTCTTCCATTGCTTGTTCAGTGACAATCGCACGCAATACCATATCCGTAAAGACTTCTGTAATTTCCTCCATTGTTAATGGACCTGATTGCTTAAACCATTTATATGTCCAGTTAATCATCCCAACAATAGCCATCGTTACAATAGTACAAGGTAGTTCTGTACGAAAATCCTTTGTTTGCTGGCCTTCCTCTATGACTTTTTGTAAAATATCCCGATATTGATCTCGTTTTTTATGAATAATTTCACTATATTCCTCTGGCAATGAACGGCTTTCCTCATAAAAAACAGTAATATGTGCTTGATACACATCAAATACTTGGGTCAGTGTTTGTAGCATCGCACATAAACGTGTAATCGGTGTATCGTATTTGTCATATGCCTCCTGCGACTGTTTAATAACATATGAAATAAATACATCGTGAATTTCATACAACAATTCATCTTTCGATTTAAAATTATGATAAAATCCACCCTTTGATGCACCGATGTATTCAACAATGCGATCAACAGTTACATTGTGATAGCCATCTTGCTGAAATAGCACTACAGAAGCGTCAACAATGCGTTGTTTTAACGTTTTCTTTACCATAGGCATCTATCATCCTTCTTATAACTCTTTACTCCATCACTCTTTATAATTAGAAAAAGTTTTGGGTCATCACCATAATGTGTGGTTGATTTCCGTTCCGGCTGGGCGCTTTGTTGCTGGCGCTTCGCTTTCGCACAGATAAAACAATTGTAGCTGCCGCTTTGCTTTCGCTACAGAAAACATTTGCCGCTGACGCTTCGCTTTCGCGCAGAGCTTCCTGGGGGCGTCCGATGAGCCGCGGATCCCTGAGGAGTCGCCCAGCCTCCACTCCAATCAACTTACGCACATGGCATATGTTTTAGCAAAATGCCATCCCATCTATCGGTGACGAAACCTAATTTTTCTTAATTATAAAAAAACTATAGCACCATTAATATAGCATTCACAAAAATTGGTGTCTAGCACCATAGTAGATTTTATTTAAAATTACGAGAATTTATTTTACATAAAGCAGAATTTTTCAAATCACCACATATCAATTTCGCCTCGGTGTAATTGTAGCTGTCGCTTCGCTTTCGCACAGAAAACATTTGTAGCTGTCGCTTCGCTTTCGGTACAAGAGAGATTTGTAACTGCCGTTTCACTTACGTTACATAAAACACTTGCTGAATGAAGATACGCAAACATACAATTACTGTATGATTTCCACCTTATTTTCATTACTAAAATCCAAAAAAAATTCCCTAGCGCTGTATAAAAACACTAGAGAATCTCAAAAACATGATTATGAAGCTTTTGGTATTTTACGAAGCCATGAGATGATGATTGCAATGATTAATGCAAAGCCTAAATACCCCATTGTTGAATAAACCTTTCCAACTAATGTCGTGAACCCTACTAAACTCGCGACGAAGCCTATTAAACCAATCACCACAATACCTATTTTAAAATATTTATGATCAGGCGCTATAAAACGTACTGTAAATGCATAAAGCATCCCTACAGCTGTATTGTACATCATGCCTAATAAAGCAATGGACATTAAGATACCCACTACAGGATGAATTTGTTTTGCTAGCTCTAATGTCGGCATTGCTGCCCCACCAACTACGTCCATTTTAACGAACATAGCGATATTAATTAGTATGATTAAGACACCGAGCATTAAACCCCCAAGAAGACCGCCTAAACCAGCAATCTTGCGCTCTTTTACTGTTCCCCCCATAACAATTAACATCGCAGTACCAGCAGCTATGTTATAAGATACATAGAGAAGTGCCCCCAATATCCAATTTGAAGCCGCAGATGTTTGCTCTTGCGCTAACACATTCTGTTCTGCGATGGTTAAGTCCATTGTGAAAATGGAGTAAATTAAAATAATAAAAACGATCCCCATTAAATATGGTGTCACTAAAGCTATTATATTAATAATATTTTTTACATTTAATAGCAATGTTAAAATCGTAATGATTACCATAAAAATACTGCCAATCATCGGATTTATATTAAACATTTGCTCGAATGTTGACCCCGATCCAGCAAACATAACAACCGCAACACCAAATAAGAAGAATGTAATGACAATATCTAATAGTACCCCTACATAACGTCCCCCAATTTGATAGATAACCTCTTTATGAGAGGTCGTTTGCGAATCTGCTCCTAATTGCGCTAGACTCATCCCTAAAAAGGCAAATGCGATTGTTGCGACAATTCCCCCAGCTATGCCGTAAAGACCGAAGCTCGTAAAGTATTGCATAATTTCTTGTCCTGATGCAAAGCCAGCACCAACGATTAATCCTACAAATGCGCCACCTATCTGCCAACTTTTTTTCATAGAACACCTGCTTTTTCTAATCAATTATTTTCATAGGCTTCCTAACGAAATATCATTCTTGTACTACTCAAGCCACGTTATTTATATGTTTTCTGCGCTACTGTGAATAAATCGATTGTCTCCCTATTCACTTCATAGCCGATCCCCGCTTTTTGCGGAACTTCAATATAACCGTCCTTCACTATAACTTCTGGATCAATGATATCTTTTTCCCAATAACGACTTGAGCCTGCAGTATCTCCAGGTAAAATAAAATTCGATAATGTAGTTAATGCCACATTATGTGCACGACCAATACCAGACTCCAGCATGCCGCCACACCAGACAGGGATGTTATTTGCTTCACAATAATCATGTATTTTCTTCGCTTCTGTTAAGCCACCAACACGTCCAATTTTTATATTAATAATTTTAGTACTGCCTAACTCAACAGCTTTACGTGCATCTTCTAATGAATGGATACTTTCGTCTAAGCAGATTGGCGTCTCGATTAACTTTTGTAATGCTGCGTGGTCAATGATGTCATCCGACGCCAATGGCTGCTCGATCATTGTTAAATTAAATGCATCTAGCTGTTTGAGTGTTTCAGCATCTGTGAGACGATAAGCTGAGTTCGCATCCGCCATAAACGCCACATCAGGGAACGTTTCACGTAATGTACGCATTACTGCCACATCCCAACCTGGCTTAATTTTGATTTTCATTCGTTTATAGCCTTCATTCACAAAGCCATCTACTAACGCTACTAAATCCTCGATTGATTGTTGAATACCGATACTGATCCCTACCTCAATATTGTCCTTCTTGCCACCAAGTGCCGCCGCGAGAGATTGATTCGTCTGTTGGGCATAAATATCCCAAATAGCACCTTCTATCGTTGATTTCGCCATATTATTTTTACGAATCGGTTTAAATAGCTCATTGACCTCATCTGGATGCTGAAGCTCTTTATTTAAAATAAGAGGAATTAAAAAATCTTCTAGCATATGCCAATTCGTTTGCAATGTTTCCTCGTTGTACCACGGTGAATGGAACGCTACAGATTCTCCCCAACCGATTGTCCCTGCCTCATCCTTGGCCTCTAAAACTAAAAAATCTTTATCATCGAATGTGCCAAAGCTAGTTGTAAATGGTTCTTTTAATTTCATTTTTAAATGTCTAATGGTAATTTCCGTGATTTTCATATTGGTTTGCCCCTTCCAGATCTAAAGTTTCTAATTTTACGAGAACATACTCGTTGTATTGTTCTTGCTGCTGCAATTGAACTGCAGCATAACCTTGTGCAAATAATCGTTGTAAAATATGTCGCGTTTTGAAACGCCATTCCAATGCTAATGTCGGGTCTTGCAGCTTCAATGCTTGAAAGTCCTTCGGCACAGGCAATGTATATAAATCTTCGTTATATTTTAAATCTTCAGTTATTTTTAAGCATGGAAAGCCTTGTTCATTTGGTACACAACTTGCCACTGATATGGCATCAGTTGCATCTATTGAAACACTTTTACTTACGTAATCAGAGGTGATATACCAGCACACCTCAAAACGATCTGAAGGCAGTCCCTTATTTAAGCCATCCTGCATTTCACCGTAGCAATTTTCTATATACGTATAACAAATACCATTTAACTTGGACAGATTGAGAAAACCATTTCGTGTTTCCAGCGGATCAAAGGTCCACACCATTAAATCATAGCCTCGTTCAATAGCAATAGCTTGCTGGGCATATTTTAGTTTTTCACCTATTCCTTGGGAGCGGTAATTTTCGTCTATCCCCAACATATGGGAGCATAAATAACTTTTGCCCTCTCGAAACCCCGAAAAACCATAGCTAAAGCCAACTAATTGATCACCATCAAAGGCACCAACAACGATACCGCCATTTTTCACAGCCGTTAAAGTTTGATGAATGGGAATAGAAGGCATCCCCCAAACGTCATATTCCAATTGCTGAACTTGCTCCAGCTGTTCGATTGTCTTTATTTCCCTTATGTCAATCATCGCTATCACTTCTTTCTATTCTTTATCCCATATTCTATAAAGCTCTTAAAATAGCTCTCGTGATAATGTTCACTCCGGTAATAAGTCGCTCTCGATTAAAAGTCATTTTCGGATGATGTAATCCCGGTGTTACACCACAACCTAAGCCAAGCATTGTTGCTTTCAGGTTCGGGCGTTCATACGTATAAAAATGAAAATCCTCTCCTCCAGGAGTGACGACTGGTGAAGCACATGCCCTTTCCCCAACTACGTCAACAATCGCTGAATTCATATGTTGTAATGCCTCATCATTCACTAACGCTGCAACAATATGCGCATCTACATTTAAAGAAATTTTCGCATCATACATCGCTTCTACCGATGCTTTTACACGTTCAATACCATCTGTGATAGCTTGCATTACTTCATTTGTTTGTGCTCGTGCATCGATGCTAAATGTTGCTTTCCCCGGAATAATATTCGTCGAGGTTCCTCCTGCATTAAATTGTGTCATTTTGACTGACGCTGAGACATTGGGGTCCGTCCAAATTTTTTGTAAGCCTTCGACAATCGCTGCCCCTACCTCAATAGCATTAATGCCGAGTTCAGGTCGTGCGCCATGTGCCTCTTCCCCAAGAATTGTCCCAGTAAAAAGCTTTGCAGCACCGTGGTACAATGCTGGAGCATACGTCCCGTCCCGCAATTCTTTTAACGGACGAACATGGACACCAAATAAGTATTCTAAATGATCGATAAGCCCCTTCTCAACGAATGCGCGAGCGCCCTGTGCTTTTTCTTCAGCAGGCTGAAAAAGAATACGTACTGCGCCAGGAAGTGATTGCTCCATATCCTTTAACACTAGTGCCGTCCCAATAGCCATCGTCATGTGGCCGTCATGACCACAGGAATGATTAGCCTTAAATTCACCATCTACTTCCTGCCATAAAGCATCAATATCCGTACGAAATCCGACTTTCGGTATCCCTTCCCCAATATCGACATACAGTCCCGTCATATCCTCGAACAACTGAGGCTCCATCTGTGCCTCCTTCAATAAACTGGCGATGTATTGCGTTGTCTTCTTTTCCTGCCAGCTAATTTCCGGATGCTCATGAAGATGTGTAAAAATATCAGCCAATCTAGGCTGTAAGTTTTGTAAAACTTGATTCATTGTCTTCAACTCCATCGATTTGCTAAAAAGCTATTTTGGAAATCATCATATTTTACGCGTTGATTTTCATAATAGTCGTGATCTTGTGCAGTCATACCTGCAATCAGTGTATTTAAAAATGAAATCAGTGCTGGCATTGCGTCAATCGTAGACATTTCCTGTTGTTCATTCACAAAGGTAATCGTTGCATATTGCGTAATAGGTGCAATTTTAGAATCTGTAATACCAATAATCTCGCAATTTTTTTCTTGAATTTCAGCTGCAAATTGAATCGGCTCTTTAAAATAGCGATGGAACGATAAAATAATGACCACACTATCCTCATCGATTTCTTGTAAAGCTCTAATGATTTCACTAGTTTCAAAATCTAAAAGCATTACGTTAGGACGTAGCATATTTAACGTAAAATACAACCATTGTGCCGCTAAATGGGAAGAACCATTTCCAGCAATATAGATTTTTTTCTTCGTATGTAGCAGGTTAGAAGCACGATTAAAATCTTCCTCGTTAATGTTCTTAGCAACATTTAAAATACTCGATGCATCCTTTTCCATCGTTTTTTCATAAAAACGTGGTGTTTCAAAAAGTACCTGCTTTGATTGCAAATAATTGTGCAAGCTACTCGTATTGCCTTCATTGAATAGATGCATCGTAATCTCCCGCTGCAACTCAGCATAACCCGATAATCCTATAGCGTAGCAAAAACGGATAACCGTCGTTTCACTTACCCCCGCCTTTTCCCCCACATAAGCAGCTGAATGAACACCAACAGTCTGCAAATTTTTGAGGATAAAGATCGCTACCTTTTGCTGACTCTTCGAAAGCTCCTGGTATTTATGTTGAATGACTTGTTGAATTGTTTGATTATCCATCAAAGAAGTACATCCTTTTTATTTTAGTTTTTGAAGTTTAAACTTCATTTTCATGTTACATACAGTAGCATAAATATTTTCATAATTCAATATATTTTCTGAAATTTCTGTTTATATTTTAAAAATGAAGATTTTGCAAGAACAAAGCACCATTCTGTGGCACCGGTTTCAATCTACGAAATGAACAACAAAGGTAGCTCATCTCCAAAAGTTGAATCATGGAATAAGTTGATTGGAGTGGATACTGAGCGATTCCTTGGGGATCAGCAAGTGGAACGAAGGCTAAAACCATCACGTCCTGTGATAACGCCTTCGTGACCAACATCCTGTTGGCAAGGAAGTTAAGGGTTATACATACTTCAGCTATTACTAACTATGTTACTATTAACAGTACAAGATAGTAAAAGGAGTTCAAAATATGGCGAAAAGTTTAGTATTAGCAGAAAAACCTTCAGTGGCACGCGATATTGCAAATGTACTGAAATGTAACAAAAAGGGTAATGGATTCTTAGAAGGTGACAAATATATCGTCACATGGGCGCTGGGTCATTTAGTTACACTTGCCGACCCAGAAAGCTATGATGAGAAATATAAAAAGTGGGACTTAGCAGATTTACCGATGCTACCAGAACGTTTAAAACTCACAACGATTAAGCAAACAAGTAAACAATATAATGCTGTTAAATCACAACTAATACGTGGTGATGTAAATGAAATCATAATAGCAACCGATGCTGGACGTGAAGGTGAGCTAGTAGCACGCTGGATTATAGAGCGTGCTAAAGTAAATAAACCAATTAAGCGCTTGTGGATTTCTTCTGTAACAGATAAAGCAATCAAAGAAGGCTTTGCAAATTTAAAACCAGGTAAAGCATATGAAAACCTTTATTTTTCAGCTATAGCGCGTTCTGAAGCTGATTGGTATATCGGACTTAATGCGACTAGAGCGTTAACGACTAAACATAATGCACAGCTAAATTGTGGACGCGTTCAAACACCAGTTGTAGCAATGGTAGCAGCACGCGAAGATGAAATTAAGAATTTCAAAGCGCAAACATATTATGGTATTGAAGCAAAAACATCGGAATTAAAATTAACATGGCAAGATGCAAACGGCAATTCTCGTAGCTTTAATAAAGAGAAAGTCGATGCCATTGTAAATACTTTAGATAGGCAAAATGCAAAAGTAATTGAGATAGAACGTAAACTGAAGAAATCTTTTTCTCCAGGTCTATACGATTTAACTGAGTTACAGCGTGATGCCAATAAAATGTTTGGCTACTCAGCGAAAGAAACATTAAATATTATGCAAAAGCTATACGAGTCGCATAAGGTGCTTACTTATCCTCGTACAGATTCACGCTATTTATCTTCTGACATCGTTAGCACGCTTCCAGAAAGATTAAAGGCATGTGGTGTAGGAGAATATCGTTCTTTAGCAAATAAGGTGCTTACAAAGTCTATTAAAGTGAATAAATCGTTTGTAGATGACAGTAAAGTATCAGATCACCATGCAATTATTCCAACAGAGGAATATGTTAACTTTGCAAGTTTTAACGATAAAGAGCGGAAAATTTATGATTTAGTTGTAAAACGTTTCTTAGCCGTTCTATTCCCTGTACATGAATTTGAGCAATTAACAGTGCAAGCTAAAATCGGCAATGAAAAATTTATCGCACGTGGTAAAACGGTAATTACTGCTGGTTGGAAAGAAGTTTATTCAAATCGTTTTGAGGATGAGGAAACGAACGAAGATGTAAAAGAGCAATTACTTCCTCGTCTAGAAAAAGGACAGGAGTTAAAGGTGAATTTAGTTTCACAAACTTCTGGCCAAACAAAGCCACCTGCTAGATTTAATGAAGCTACTCTTTTATCAGCAATGGAGAACCCTACAAAATATTTGAACACGCAAGATAAACAGCTTGCAGATACATTAAAATCAACAGGTGGACTAGGTACAGTAGCAACACGCGCTGATATTATTGATAAATTATTTAATTCATTCTTATTTGAAAAACGTGGGAAGGATATTCATATCACGTCTAAAGGTCGTCAGTTACTTGATTTAGTTCCGAACGAATTAAAGTCACCTGAGACAACAGCTGAATGGGAACAAAAATTAGAGTTAATTGCCAAAGGAAAGTTAAAGAAAGAAACGTTTATCAATGAAATGAAGCAGCATACGAAAGAAATCGTAGCGGATATTAAAAATAGTGATAAGAAATTCAAGCACGACAATATCTCAACAAAGACTTGTCCCGATTGCGGTAAACCGATGCTTGAAGTGAACGGTAAAAAGGGCAAAATGCTTGTGTGCCAAGACCGTGAATGTGGTCACCGTAAAAACGTAGCACGTGTCACGAATGCTCGTTGTCCACAATGTAAGAAAAAGCTGGAGCTACGTGGTGAAGGCGATGGACAAATTTTTGTATGTAAGTGCGGTCATCGTGAAAAATTATCTGCTTTTGAAGTACGCCGTAAAAAAGAAGGAAGCGGTAAAGTGGATAAGCGTAGTGTACAGAAGTATATGAAGCAACAAGAAAAAGAGGCGGAGCCGATTAATAATGCATTTGCGGATTTATTAAAAGGTATGAAATTTGATTAATTTTAAAACAAAGTATAAAGAGGTCCCGCATTAGCGAGGCCTCTTTTAATCTTCATGGTTCATTTTAGTTATTACCTTTAATTCAAATGATCAGCATATTGATTTAAGCCACGTTTTTCTAGTTCTTTAACAAATATTGTACGTATGTTTATTCGGATTAATTAATTAAAAAAAATCACGTATTTTGCATGAATAGCAATATACGTGATTTTTTTATTATTTAAATTTCATATTATCAATTTATGTATGTTTAAACATTTAGAACATCTTTAATTTCATTGGTATATAAGGAATATAATATATGCTTTTTAGGGTTTTCTTTTTCAGTAGAATAAGTTCTTGTTCATTCACTTATTTTTGTATATGACCATAACACTTTTTAATTTCAATCCTACATTTCGAAATATTTTTCATTTGAATCTCGGACGCTTCGGCTGTAGTTAACTCCTCTGCCTTTAATTAGAAAATGTAACTTAATTCATTTTTAAATTTTCACTTTTAAAAACATCATATCCGCTAGATAAGTGACTTTCTTGTTTTTTATCATACTGGGTTAAGATTAAGTTGTAATTCAAAGAATCGTTTGATTGATTATTAACTACCAATTAAGTCCCAAATAGAACTGATAATAGTTCCGACATTTACTGTAAAGACCTTTACTCCTAGCAACATCATCATCTCCCCCTTTCATCTCACTATATATATATTATTGGTTTTTTATACATTTTTTTGTTAAAATGTAAACAAAAGTTAACATCTTAAAGTTGGAGGAAGTAGTACAAATGAAAATTGGAGAATTAATTAGAGAGTTACGGCTACAAAAAAACGTCCGTTCTAATGTTCTATACAAAAATTTACTGAGTAGACCAGCCATAGTAAAATTTGAACGAGGGGAAAGCGATACGACAGCAGAAAAATTTTTAAAAATGTTAGATTACTTAAATATCACGCTAGAAGAATTTAGTATCATATACAATGATGAGGAAAATAAGGACTTAGATTATACGAGGAAGTATGTTGAAGCTTTCTATAACCAAGATGTAGATGCTTTATACTTAATTGTTGAACAAGTTGAAAATGAATATAAATTAACGCACAATCTAAAGTTTTTACATTTTCGATCCTTGATATTGTTGTTGATTGATGATCTTCTAGGAACAAAAGAACATACTAAAGAAATAGAATTACTCCAAGAATACTTAATGAATTGTGAAAGCTGGGGTTATTATGAAATCACTTTGTTTGCAAATAGTTTAAGTTTTTACTCAATAGAATTAATTGATCTTGTTTATGATCGTACAAAAAAAACATTACAGCGCTATCAAAATCTTACGAGATACCGTAATGAAATTGCTTTAATAATTTTCAATATTTTAGAAAAAAAAATTACGTGTATGGATATAGATGGGGCTAAAAAATACCTTGCTGAATTAGAGAAAGTACAAGTAAGTGTTATAGATAATATGTACATGCAAACAATGATTAAATTTTTCTCTGCATTAATCTCTCTTATAGATGGAGATACGTCAAAGAACAAAACAATACTGGAAATTATAAATGTATTCACTTTACTGGAACTAAAGCTCAAATTCACACAATGCCTTGAGCTTTATGAAAAAGTACAGGAAATTTATAATTTAAAATTCAAAGAGGACACCTATCCTCAATAAGGTTCCCTCTATCTTGCCTTGTTTCTTTCTCTCCTAAAAAGAGCATACAATATCCCATTGAGTAATAAAGGCTATATTTTAGGCATTTGAGAAAGCGTCGATATTTCGACTTGATTATTATAATTTATGAGTCAAACTTTTTCTCATGTTTTAGTCGTTTTCACCCTAAAGAACTTCTTTAAAATTGTACCATCCCTATAAACTTTCACTTAGTATGCCAGCAATTCTTGATCATAAACCTATGTGTAAGAAGAGTGGCATTTTTAAATATCTTCTTTCAACAATTTAGATATATAGAGACAATTATGGGAATTAGAGAAATCTTTTGCCCATAATTTCTTTGCATAATCGTAAAGTCAGATTGTATGACAATTACTTAGACAAGGATTCTTATAATTCCTGATGAAGGAGTTTCGAGCAAACTGTACTATACTCTTGTTTATAACCCGTTTAAAGTTCCTACTTTGATTCATCAGCTACTTTGTATTTTGATAAATATTCAGATAGAACTTCATGGGTGTCATTTTCGGAATCTACGGTAAAGCAACTATCTTATAGTCTTGAATATTTGATACATCTTGGACTTCAGCCATATTACATGACATAGGCGGACAAACTGTGTTACAGTTCGTAAAAACAAATATATCCAACTAGGTTTCCCCTTTTAAATTTTCTAACGCTACACTTTCATTATTTTGATTAAAATAGATGAAATCATCTACTAGTTAAATTGATAATTACTACACTCTGACAATAAAACTATAACAACTCTATTAAACAAATAGTTTTTTATATCTTCAATATCTTTCCCTCCAATAACAACGTTTATTGGAATTTCCTCCTTCCTTCTTTAAAGAAGATTTCAATTTCAATTAAAATTCCCCGGACCAAGTATCATTTGTAATTTCAGACTTTATTCCCTCAAAAATACATTAAGTTAACAATTGTTTACATTTTTAATAAATTAAAGGGTATACATTTATTATTAATTTGTAAGTAATTCAAAACACCCTAAAGTTCCAAATACGTACAGTTTATTTGTACATTAAGAATTCAAGTTTTAGTTGAGGTGGTTGAAGTACTTATACAAATAACTTTAAATCAGAAAAGGAGTAGTTAGAAATGAAAAAATTTTTTGCAACACTATTGACTGTTACAGCTTTACTTTCTCCAACAGCTTTTAGCAATCAAGAAGCCCTAGCAGCTGCGCCGTATAAAGATAGTGTTACTTTGACAACGGGTTTACCAAGTATTTCGACAGTACGTGTAAAAAATAATGGTGTTTTGGCATACAATGTTGTAAATACAGGCTTTCAAAAAGTGAGCTTCCAAATTTTTGATAATGGTGAACCACTTTTTTCTGAACGTACATATCTAGATCCAGGCAAAAGAGATGCTACATCATTAGGTGGAGTGTCGCCAAATAGGGAATATTCACTACGTATCTATTGTGAAAGTAGTACAGGTAAAGGATGTACTGCTGGTGCATCACTTAATGGTAACCCTTAAAAATAAATAAATTCTTTTATCAAGTATAGAAAAATTCCACTTACTAGCAGATTTTATGAGCTCGTCTCTATGAAACAGCGAGATATACAGTTCATTTGTATATTGGAAATTTAAGTGTTAGTTGGTGGATAGTTGAAATACTTATAGAATCGGAAAAGGAGTAATTTGAAATGAAAAAATTATTAGCAACACTATTGACAGCTACAGCTTTACTTTCTCCAACAGCTTTTGACAATCAAAAAGCCCTAGCAGCCGCGCCGTATCAAGATAGCGTTACTTTGACAACGAGTTTACCAAGTATTTCGACAGTACGTGTAAAAAATAATGGTCTATTGAAATACAATGTTGTAAATACAGGCCGAGAAAAAGTAAGTTTCCGAATTTTTGAAAATGGTGAACCACTTGCAGGATATATTTATCTAGATCCAGGTGAAAGAAATTCTGCAACATTAGGTGGAGTGTCGTCAAGTAAGGAATATTCACTACGTGTATATTGTGAAAGTAGTTCAGGTAAAGGATGCACTGCTGGCGCTTCGCTTAATGGTAACTAACACTTACTAAAAGAAGTTAAAGGCAGAAATTTTTTAGAGCCATCTACTTAGTCACCATAATAGTCATCATTGATCAATATAAAGAGCAAATTCACGTTAATTGTGAATTTGCTCTTTTTCTATGCTTCAAAAAAATGTTTACGATGAACTGCATACTCAAACTCTCAAAACATATGTTGAGTTAACAGAATGTTCACAAAATCGAAAGGGGATGAATGAATGGATGCTCGAACTTTCAGACCTCGGAATGTGATTTGTATGACAATTGTTGTTTTTATATCGATGTTAATTGGTTACGGGATATATATAAATTTTATTGATGTTCCTTTTCCATGACGGCCTTATTTCTTTAACTGACTTAACAAGAATTTTCGGTTGTCTAGTATGCGCTGATCTTTTGGCTTAAATTTACGCGCTGCTTCATTATGCTGATATGCATTTTCATAAAGACGCAAGCAATTGTATAACAAGCTTAGCTGTAAATGTGGAAGCCATGTGGAATAAGCATGCTTGTGTGTAGCCATTGTCTGTTCTATAGGTTGCTGTAATGCTTGTGAATACCAGTAAATAGCCTCTTTATTTTTCGATTGCTTCATAAAAAAGTGACCGATTCGACAGCATGTTTCTGGTCTTGGTCGATCATATAATAATGATTGTAAAATAGCTTGTGTTGCTTGTTTTGAATCGTGTAGCTGTTGGTAGCAATCCGCTAAATTTAAGCAAGCTTGAATTTGATTATCAGCAGGTCCTTTTGCGGAATCTAAGAAAATATTATAGTGATTGATTGCTTCTAAAAATCGCTGATGAATTTTGAGCTCATTTGCGTAATGAAAAGTTTCTCTAGCTGAAAATGGGTGCCCTTCTTTCTTTAAACGCTCATAAATATTAATATTGCGATGAATATCACTTTTTCTTGGCAAATGTGTAATTGCTATATCACTATGATAGAGCTGGCCTGTTACGTCTAAATATTCATGGACGGCACCCTGCCACTGAAAATTACGTGCACGTTTTACGAGACGAAATCTTTTTTCACTGGATTCTACACAGCCATCTGCATCGAGCGTTACATAATAATCCATGGAAACAGCATCGACATTTGGATGATAAAGTGACTGTTTAAGTTGTAGGAACTTTTGCTGATGTTCTGTTGTGATCACGTCATCTGCATCGAGCCATAAAATAAAATCTTTCGTCGCTTGTTGAAAGGAAAAGTTTCGAGCTTTGGCAAAATCATCGCACCAGGTAAAGTCGAAAATTCGAGAGGTATAGTTTCGGACGATATTTTTTGTACGATCAGTTGAGCCCGTATCAATAATATTGATTTCATCCACTAAATGTTGAACGGAGTCTAGGCATCTTTCAATAGTACATTCTTCATTTTTAACAATCATACATAAACTAATCGTAAACATCGGTCCCCTCCTTTTTTTGTAATAATATATGCAAGCTTAAAAATTTAACGAGGCTATTTACCATTTTATCTCCTAATTTTTTTAATTTATCACCCAACTTTTCCGTTTTATCGACATACGCCTCAAAAAGCACAAAAAAACGAACGCTGCACACGTTCGTTTTTTGTCTTATAAATATTGTTCACGCCACCGTAGTTGTTCTTTTTCTGTAAGCTGTTGTTCTAGGTGCGAATCCCATTGATTTAACAGTGCATTCCATATACGAACGAACAAAATATTTTGTTCTTTATCGTGAAGGACAAATTCAAGGCATGGGATATCATTGATTTGTTTAGCGTCTGTTTCAACAATTTTTGAAATTATTTTTTGAGAGGCTCCGGCTCCAGCTTCAGCTTTTTCCCCATCCTCTTGCTGTAGCGCTTCTATTAACATTGCTTCTTCGAAATGCTCCTGCTTCTCAGCCTCTTCATCCACATAGCGATATAGTTCTGGTAGATCATCGTATTCTTCCATATTGTCCTCGTCGACAGCAAGAAATGCAAGATGGCATGGGCTATAGTAAAGATTAGCCATTTCTACATCTAGCTCCTCTTCGAAGATGCCACGTTCCAGTTGCTGCTGTCCTTTAGAGGTTAATCTATAGAAGTTTTCCGTTTGCTCAATAAGACTTACTCGAGACATTAACGATACTAAATCCTCAATAAATAACGGATCGACTAGTAATAGCTCACTTAATTCTTGTGCGTTTGCAAAATCCGCTTCCTGTATGCTCATTAACAGCATTGTCATCAAGACATCCATCGTAGAACGACGAACTGGCTCATAGGTCACTTCTACTGTTCGAATCGGGATGCTCCATTCATCGGTTTTGACGATTTTAATATTGCGATTTTGCTGAATTTCTCGCATTAAGCGCTGCTGTAATTTTGACAATCTACATCACCTGTCCTTCATGATTACGCAAGCCGTTATAGGATTTCACGGTCTTTAACAGATTGCTGTACATCTCTCGTGTATCTGGATGCTTCGCACGTTTGGCAAACATCTCAGCACTTCCGACAAGTAATAATAGTTCCCGTGCACGAGATAAGGCAACGTTTAAGCGGCGATAATCTCTTGCAAAACCAACGTCTCCCCCTTTAGGCGTATTACGTACCATACTAACTAGTATGACGTCCATCTCCATACCTTGGAACTTATCGACTGTCCCAGTTCTAAATTGAAGATGCGGTAGCTGTAATTCCTGTTGCAGAAGGCGATTGATTTTCTTTACTTGCTCCCCATAGAAGCTAATTACTCCAACACTTTTTTGTGCATCCTGAGGTATACGTCCAGCTGCTTTAGCTTCAATAACAGACTTATTCAAATCTATTAAAATACGACGAATTGTTTGTAATTCACCCTCATTGTAACGACTCGTTCCGCCCTTTACCTGCTCCTCTAAATAAGGTTTTTCAGTTGGAATATCGACCCATAACAAATGATCATCTCGGTTTACAAATTGTCCTTCTAGGCAATGGTCTCGTGCTGCATCCGAATCTGGTAAACCACATTGCAAACCATTTTCCTCTTTCGCGTAAAACGGTGTAATACTGTGCATAATTTTTTCATGCATTCGATACTGCAATGCCAGCATTTGCTTATGTGTTTGCGGTAAGTTATTAAATAAGCGTTCAAACAGTGATTCACGCAGTAAATTTTTCAACTCCTGTGCGCCGTCAAAGTTTGGATTTCCATCGAGCATTGCTTTTAATGTTTCCTCCAACGTATCGTCTCCAAGTAGTGGAGGTAGCTGATGATGGTCGCCTACTAAAATAACTTTCTTCCCCTTAAGCATTGGCAATAATAGCTCTGGTGGTGTTGCCTTGGATACTTCATCAATAATGACAACATCAAATGTCGGGTAGTTCTCCATAAACTCCTTACTTGCCGAAGCAACACATGTTGTACCGATAACATTCGCATGACGCACATATAATTTACGAATTTCATCTAAATCATATTCAGTAGCATTTTGTAGCTTGTCACGCCATTGCTCTTGTAATTTTTTTCGAAGAGGTAGTTGCTGTTCCTTGCGCTGTAATTCCACTATTGCTGTTTTCGAAGATGCAATTGCTTCCACCACTTCCTCGGAAGTGCGCTCTGGTGTTGATTGTAGAAGCTTTGTGCAAGCTGTGAGCTGCTTCTCCTTCTTCAGTCCAGCTATATTAATTTCTTTTATATTTTCTTCTAATTGTGTTAGCTGTTGTTCAATCTCTTGTAAGCTAGTCTGCGCTGTTTGAAGTGCCGCTTTCTTTGGTAGAAGCTGTGTATGAGCATGCTCTACTGCCTCAAGCTGTTGACGTGCTGTTTGAAGAGAAGATTTCGATTGTGACACAAGCATTTTTAAATGTTCTACAGACTCTTCTGGCTCGGCATCAATTTGGAATGCCTCAGCTAGCTGCTGAAGTCGTTCTGTATGTTGTAAAAATGGCTGCAATTGTCGCTGTAAGCTTTGAACGTCAAAGCTAGTAATCGCGCATTCTTGATGTACTAAGCCACCAATACCTTTACGCAAGGACTCAAACTCCCGATCTTTATGATCTTGTTGTTGTTTAAGAGCTACACCTTTTTGCCAGACAAAATCACGACGCATATATAAACCGAGCAAGAAACTCTCAATTTGCTCGGCAGGCGGTGTTTGATCATCTTGAAAGGCTGTATTAAGCTGCGCAAAAACACCTGTTAAATTTTGCAACGAAAACGATTGAACTTGCTGCACTCTACTTTTAGCAAGGGCACGTTCTTTTTCTTCACCAGATACTAACGATTCCAGCTTTGCGATCGCTTTTTGCAAACGTGAATTGATGGTTGCCCATGCCTCTAAATCTTTGGCATCCTCTAAATGCTGCAAGCGATTAATTTGCTGTGACAGCACATAGGATGGGCGAATGTGATAGTGCTGTAAAAATCGTTCAATTCGCTCATAGGACGTTAAATTACTAATATATTGTTCGGCTTCCTTCATTAATCGAAGACGATTATTTTCCTCTTCATATTTCGATTGGATATCTTTGAACTGCAGTGCTAAATGCTGCTTTTGCTCTTGCAGCTCCTTATATTGAGCAGCCGCTTCCAATTGCTCCATTTTTTGAGTAGTTTCTTCTATAGTAAGCTTTAGCTGCTCTATAGATGGGCTTTCAGCAAGGGTTTGCTCGAGCGACTTTACAGCAGGCTCGATTTGCGCCAGCTGTTTTTCGTAATGCTCTTTATGTGCCTCATTCTCCTGCTGTTCAGCTTTTGCTGCCTTTAATTCTTTCTTTAACGCTTGTATTTCCTGCTGTAAAATGGGCTCGTCAATTGTGGCCTGTTCTTTTGCAGCTATTTCCTTTGTTAACTCCTCAAGCCACGCCTCAAGCTTTTCTAGCTCTTCTTCAGCCTTGGTAATACTTGATTTTAGTTCTTGTTCACGTTCTGTAAAGGCTGTAATTTCCTCTTCGATCGCTGCAAGAGTTTGCTCACGCCAATGAAGCGCAACATTTTCCTCAATAAATTTCTTACCCTCTTCTTCAATACTTTCCGTTCTACCGTAACGTAAAATTCGAATTTCTTGATTGGAAAGAAGTCGTCCTAATGCATTATCCACGGCTAGATTTGATTGAGAAGCCACGAGTGTTTTTAAGCCAGCCTTAACATTTTGCTGACAAATTTCAGAAATAACAGTTGTCTTACCTGTACCAGGAGGTCCTTGAATGACATACAAATCTTCAACAGACAATGCTCCTAAAACAGCCCGTCTTTGATATTCGTTTAAATTATTGTGAAAAACAATATCATCTCGAAGCTTTGATGCTCGGACAGTTGGGCGTTTTTCAAATAGTATTGTCTCTAAATTAGGGTTAACTGCCTCGCCTTTTTCTAGCTTTGTAAAACCATTGCGCAATCGTCTAATTTGACTCAATGTCGCAAAATTACTAAAGCTTGCTTGCTTTGAACGAAGGTTAAGTTGATCTTTACGTGCTAAATCCTGCACAAAAGGCTTTAAGTCAATTTCTATTGTCTGCTTCCCTGCATGAGCCTTTAATACTTGTCCAATTTCACCGCGTACCCCTCGAATGCTCACACTTAACCCTTCAAGCTTCTTCCATTCCTTCGATTTTATATACGGGCAGACAATTGTCAGCCTAGTAAAATCTTCATTAAAATAGCTTTGCTTAAACTCTGTATGAATATCATCAATAGTCGCATCGCGTTCTTGAATTTTTAAATAGCCTTCCCAGCTCGAGATACGCTTTTTCACATATTCCGTGCGTTCCTCGGCTATCGGTAGCCCTCTTATTTTCGTATGAAGATCAAGCGGAATCCCTGCTCCATTATTAGGTCTTGTAACAAATTCTAATGCTGCTGGTAAGCGCCGGTTTGTATTGATTGGGCCCCGCATATGTACAAAACGAATATTTGTAGCTAGCAATCCTTCAACCTTTAGCACACAATCCATAATGGCTGTTTTCTCAGCAATGACGTCGGTTAGCTTTTCATTTTGCTCCGCATTAAAATAAATCGATAAAAATGTTTCACCAACTGTTTTTGCTTTGCGCTTTTCGATATAGACGGTGAATGTTTTTTGTAAGGCAAAAAAGGCATGCTCATTTGCTGAGCATTCCTCTACCGCTTCCTTCGCCTTATTAGTCAATATTAGACTACAGCGTTGTTTTTCTAGTATAGCGATGTCCTGCATGAGCAGCCCTCCCTTCCGTTTCACTAAAAATCTATTTTATCACATCGTAAAAGGATACTTGAAAAGAAAAATCCCCTGCACAGTGATTTCTTTCCACTGCACAAGGGATGAATTTTATTTTAATGTTGATCAATCGGTTCTTTCGGCAATGTTTTGCTCATTTCACAATACTGTACAAAAACACGAGCCAATTCACGTAAGCGACTATGAACATCTTCGTCGACAATCTTATTATCTGCATCAAAGTGAGATGTGTGTGTGTATACATAGTTCGGCGTTACAAGTGCACGGAAGTAATCTAAAATTGGTTTCAACTGATTTTCTACTACTAAATGGTGCTGATACGTACCACCATTTGCCACAATCGATACAGGCTTATAGCGCATTGTTTTCGGATGCAAGAAGTCAAATGCATTTTTTAAAACGCCTGGAATCGATGCTTGGAAAATCGGTGTAGCGATAATATACGCGTCCGCTTCTTCGAACTTTTGAATCATTTCCTTCATGTCATCATTTAACGGTGAACCGTCTACAATTTGATGCTTATATTGACTAAAATGCATAATTTCTAACTCGAAACTTGCATCTAATTCTTTAATATATTGCTCCACTTGTTCTAAAATAGCACCAGTTTTACGACCAAACATTGTGCCATCAACGAGTAAAATTTTCATTTTCACTTTGCCTCCACATTCATTTCTACAATAATATTGTAACAAATGAAAAGAGGCACGGAAAGAATTGTGGTGGTTGAAACCTTAAATTCAGTCTTTAGGCGGAATGGAGTCTACGCAGGAAATATGATTTTGAAAAAGACTTTGGCATGTTGATTGTTTGTTATTAAAATAATATTTTCACAAATGAATTTGTTACTACTTAGAAGACTCTGATTATTACTACGGGCCACTCGCTTCCCTGCGCATTAAGTTGATTGGAGTGGAGACTGGGCGACTCCTTGGGAATTAGCGATAGAGGAACGAAGGCTAAAACCATCACATCCTGTGATAACGCCTTCGTGACCAACATCCTGTTGGCCCGAGACCCTGCAGCGAAGCGAAGCGGCTCATCGGACGTCCCCTGGAAGCTTTGCTCTGTGCGAAAGCGTAGCGCCAGCAACAAAGCGCCCAATCGAAACGGAAATCAACTCCACGTTACGGTGATGAACCTTTATTTATCCTGACGACGTTGGAATTTTACTTCTTTATCAACAACGGTTTCCTCTATTTTATATTTATCTCGATTAATCACGACTTCACGATTTACTTTATCGCCTTCATCGTTAGAACTCGATAATTTGCGATTATCCCAATTAAATAAATTCTCCCTTGAAACATCCTCACCCTGCGTTTCAGGGAAATCTAGCTTAGCCAATTCCTGAGATGGATAAATTGTAACCGGCTGTTTATTGCCATACAGCGCAATAACGATCATCGCCTTCGCAACCTGGGAAGCTTCTATAGCTCTTGAACGCTTTAATGGCCCAACTAATAACGGCTTTACTAGCTTTAAAGCTTTCTCTCCCGCCTTTTCACCTAAGCGAAATTCCTCTCTATCGCCAACCAATAAAGATGGGCGAATAATTGAAAGTCTCTGTAAACCTAGCTCTATAAGGTCATGTTCAAGCTTTCCTTTTACTCGATTATAGTAAAATGATGAACTTTCATTTGCCCCCATTGCTGTAATGACTAGCATATGTGGGATTCCTCGATTTTTCGCTAATGAGGCAATCGTTAACGGATATTCAAAATCAACTTTCTCAAATTCCTCACGTGATCCTGCCTTTTTAATCGTTGTTCCTAAACAACAATAAAGCTCATGTGCAAATTCGATATCTTTTTCCTCTAAAGTATCAAAATTACGAATTTTCACTTCTAGCTTCGGATGCGTAAATGCTAGCGCTCTTCGTGCAATAACCGTAACTGAAACATATTCATCGTTTTCACATAATTGTTCTACAAGAGAGGTACCTGTTAATCCAGTAGCCCCTACAACAATCGCTGCGCGCATTCCCATTAGTTGTACCCCCTTCTATGTTCATATGTCCCAGAAGTCACTCTGCCGGAACAATAGTTTTGCTGAAAAACTGCAACAATCCTATGTATCTTCTTGCAAACTCTACTTTATTTATCGGTCAAAGAAAGAGCTCTTACTCTTTTAATTTTATGTTTTTATCAATTATGCCTCGGTAAAAATGATTTATAATCCTAATTTTTTACACATACTTGCCCATCATCCACCATAGTTTAAATAGACGGATGAAAGGATGGGATACATTTGCAAAACGAAATTCAAACAACGGAACTAAAAAAGACGATTGTTTTCATTATTGAAAGCTGTATCGATAAAGGGCTGTATCCTTTTGAACGGGTTGCCACGCTGGCCAAGCTACTTACAAATGAAAAAGTTTTCATATTTGTAAAGACCCCTTCAAATGATGGGATTCAAATTTTAATGAATGAAAATCTCTCGCCAATCTTATTTGAACATTTCGATGAGCTACCAAAGCAAATGAAAGGTATTCAGCCTGATTTAATTGTAAGAGATGGCCGTAACTCTGAAAGCTGGCAAGTACAAAATTTACGACCATTCTGCAAAATAATCATTCATTTTGATGATTTGGGTGAAGGTGGCCAAGCCTGTGACTGTGTATTGCTAGCACTCTATCAAGAAGTTAAAGATTATTTACCATCTCATTATATTGGTGGTAGTTTCAACTTCGCATTACCACAATCTTTTCAGAATTTTGATGATCAACCTGACAGTAAAATACCTGAAAACCCACCTCATATTGTTGTTGCTTTTGAGGACGGGGACGAGCATAACTTAACCTACCGTACTCTTCGACACTTAACGCAGCTACAAATTCCACTACAAATTACAGTGATGATTGATGATAGCTATCGACACGCAACAGATGATTTGCAAATGATGGTGCTTAGTCGTCGTAATACTGCCATTCTTCGTGATAAAAACGCACTCCTTAAACTATTACCAAAAGCAGATGTTATTATTTGTAACGCTAACTATACACCTTATAAAATCGCCTCTTATGGTGTACCTTGTATTACTCTTGCACAAACTGAGGCTGAGCTATTACATGCCTTCCCTCGCGAACAGAACGGCTTTATTCACCTTGGACTTGGTCGCAAAATGAAGCAATCACAAATCCAAAACGCTGTCATGGAATTTTTATTACATGAGGCCCGAAGCGAACGAGCTGTTAAAAAACAACGACAGCTCAATCTAGCAAGTAACAATGAAGCACTACAGTCCTTGCTTTTAGATTTCGCTTACGATCGACATAATATCGCTTCTACTTAGTGATTCTTTGCAGGTGGATATGATACAATATAGTAGAAATTTCACTTTCATTTTAAGAAGTGAATTCAAGCAACATAAGTACCCGATTGATAGTAACTAATAAGCGGTGGGGGATAAAAAAACCTCCATCGCTTTTACACGCTTTCGTTATACAAATAAACACATAAAGGAGCAATCATCATGCCATCAAAAAGTGATATTGAATATCAAATTAAAGAACTTAAAATGGATTATATGAATTTACAAGGCGACATCGAAAAGCTTGAATCTACAGGTCATAATGATCAAGTAGCAAAAGCAGAGCAACGCCTTGCAAATATGGAAGCAACGCTAGCGGAATTAAATAAACAATTAGCAGAACTATAAAAATGATATTAGCGGTTATAAAAAAAGCTTAGCCGCTATCTCGGAGGAACATATATGGCAATATTAACAGTTGAAAATTTAGGTCATTCATTCGGTGACCGCACGCTTTTTAAAGATGTCTCTTTTCGTCTAGTTGAAGGTGATCATATTGGTCTTGTAGGTGCAAACGGTGTTGGTAAGTCAACATTAATGGGCATCATTACGGGCCAAGCAATCCACGATACTGGTAAAGTTGAATGGCTTCCAGGAACGCATTATGGCTATTTAGATCAGCACACTGTATTGACAGCTGGCCGAACTATGCGTGATGCATTACGTGACGCTTTCCTTCCTTTATATAAAAAAGAAGAAGAGCTCAATGAAATTACAGGAAAAATGGCTGAAGCAACACCTGAAGAATTAGAAGTTTTATTAGAGCAAATGGCTGAGGTGCAAGATGCTCTGGATGCAGGTGATTTCTATTCGCTTGATATGAAAATTGATGAGGTTGCACGAGGTCTTGGTCTTGATGCAATCGGCTTAGACCGTGATGTCGCTGCTCTTTCCGGTGGTCAACGTACAAAGGTTTTACTAGCTAAGCTATTACTTGAAAAACCAAAAGTATTATTACTAGATGAGCCGACAAACTATCTTGATGAAGAGCATATTACATGGTTGAAAAACTATTTAAAGAACTATCCACACGCTTTCTTATTAATTTCGCATGATACAGAGTTTATGAATGAAACGGTGGATGTTATCTTCCAACTAGAATTTTCAAAACTAACTCGCTATACAGCGACATATGAAAAGTTTTTAGAGCTTGCTGAAATCAATAAACGCCAGCATATCGATGCCTATGAAAAACAACAGGAATTCATTAAAAAACAAGAAGATTTTATTGCGAAAAATAAAGCTCGCTACTCAACTACTGGTCGTGCAAAATCTCGCTCCAAGCAGCTTGACCGCTTAGAGCGTATCGACCGTCCTGAAACAGCTGTAAAGCCTGAATTCGGCTTTAAAGAGGCACGTTCTTCTGGTCGTTATGTAGTAGAGGCTGAAAACTTAGTCATTGGATACGACAAGGACAAGCCATTACTTCCTCCACTTACATTCGCTATTGAACGTGGAGAAAAAATTGCTCTAGTCGGTATGAATGGTGTCGGTAAATCAACATTATTAAAAACGATGTTAGGCAAAATAAATCCGCTTGATGGAAAAGTGATTCGTGGTGACTATCTTTACCCATCTTACTTCGAACAAGAAGTAAAAGCTGAAAAAATTACACCTATTGATGATGTGTGGAATGCCTTCCCTTCTATGGAGCAAGCACAAGTACGTGCAGCATTAGCACGCGCAGGACTAAAAACGGATCATATTACTCGCCCACTTAATTCTTTATCTGGTGGTGAGCAAGCAAAGGTACGTTTATGTAAGCTCATGATGGATGAAGCAAACTGGCTTTTATTTGACGAACCGACAAACCACTTGGATGTCGATGCAAAAGATGAACTAAAGCGTGCCATGAAAGAATTTAAAGGCACAATCGTATTAGTAAGCCATGAACCTGATTTCTATGAAGGTTTAGCGACAAAGGTTTGGGATGTCCAAGACTGGTTTACTTCAGGACAACAAAACTAAAAATATTATCAATATGGGCAGTTACCGGCGTGATTCATGGATCACTCGGGACTGCCCTCTTTTTTGTTTTGTGCCTCGATTGTGGGTAGTATCAATTTGACGGTAGCTTTGAGCTACATGAGTGGTTTTTTGGCCTACCTGATCAGTTTTCTGGCTTACCTGATCAGTTTCTTGGCCTACCCGAGCAGTTTCTTCGTCTACCCGAGCAGTCTCTTCGTCTACCCGATCAGTTTCTGGCCTACCCGAGCAGTTTCTTGGTCTACCTGATCAGTTTCTTGGCCTACCCGATCAGTTTCTTGGTCTACCTGATCAGTTTCTTGGCCTACCCGATCAGTTTCTTGGCCGACCCGATCAGTTTCTTCGTCTACCCGATCATTTTTTTGGCCTACCTGAGCAGTTCCCCTACTATCCAAGCTTTTGAAAACAGCCCTCTTCCCGGCCCCAAAATAAAAAATTTATTTATCTATGCATAAAAGCCAGCATAAAATCATATTAATAATCAGTGGATTAACAATATATCTATCTCCTTTAAAACAGACTATTTCTCTCTATATTAGAACAGCTCTCTTTATACTATGAACTTCTATTATTAATATTGAGTAAACTTACATCATTGTAAGCTGAATTTGCGAAACTTTTCGCTCTTTTACGCGTATATTTTAGTGTAGTAGAAAAAATTCATTTCTGTTTAAAATTTTTCAAATAACTATTGATTTATATATAGCTTACTAGTAAGATATATGTATAACCTAATTAACTTACTAATAAGATATATATTAAATATAATCCTAAAAAAGAAAGCGGGGAATGAAGAATGACAGTTACAATTTATTCACAAGCGAGCTGTTCTTCATCCAGAAAAGCATTAAAATGGTTAAAAGATCACAAAATCGAATATAAAGAAAAACGTATTACTTCACATCCACTAACACTTGCTGAATTTAAAGAAATTTTAAGCATGACAGAAGATGGAACAGACGAAATCATTGCAACTAACTCAAATGATTTTAAAAATTTAAATGTTGATATTGATCAGCTCTCTATTCAAGAGTTGTTTGCTATCATCCAAGCTCACCCAAGAATGTTACGAAGCCCAATCTTAATTGATGAAAAACGTATTCAAGTTGGGTACAATGAGATGGACATTCGCCGTTTTATTCCACGCAGAGTACGTGCTTATGAGTTAAACGCGATGACAAGATTGGCACAAGAAAGTTAAAACAGTTTTGGAGTTGACCTTATATGGATCAAGAAAAAGAAAGAGCCATTACCTCGTTGTTTGAAGTAGTATCTTCCATTGAGCGTAAGTGGGCAAACGAGTGGAATAATCATAATGTACTCGGCTTTTCAAAATCCCATATTTTAATTTTAGACTACTTATCGCAGGAGGGACCAAAGCGCCCTTCTGCCATTGCTGATCGGTTAAAAGTGACGACAGGTGGTGTCACTGTTTTAACAAGTAAGCTCATTAATGCTGGCTTTATTGAAAAAACACAGCATGCAACAGATCGCCGAGCATCCCAATTGAAAATTACAGTTGATGGCGAAAATATTTTAGAAGATTCCCGTCAGCAAGTTAGCGCAATTATACAAAATATGTTTGGTATGCTGTCAGCTGATGAGGTACAAACATTACGAGATATTTTTGCAAAATTACTCAACGTTGAACCTAATCGACATGAGTAAACGCTTCATTTTCACACCGTAAAAAGTTAGATATGAATCTAACTTTTTGCGGTGTTTTTCTTTTTGGGCGAGTTTACGGTAACTTCCCCACCCCAATCGCTTCTATCAGCGATTTCCGATGCTTTATCAGCGATTCTTGCTCTTTTATCAGCGATGTTCACCGGTGTTGACGGAAATAACTGCAGAGTGATGGATAGAACAGGCAAAGTGACTTGACTAAAGTCACTTTGTCTAGCGGTGGGATTTCGAGGTTTAGCAGAGTTCCTTGCTTGTTAGCGGCGTTCTTTGCTTGGTTTGCGGCGCAACTCTATTCTTTAGCGGCGCTCCTCCTTTGGTTTGCGGCGCAATTCACAGTTTTAGCGGCGAATCCCAATATTAGCTGGGAAATTTAGCAAAACTAAAGTCAGGGTTGAAAACTTTGTATAGAATTTTACACAATATTTAGGGTTTGACTCGGTTTACCGGCGATTCTTGCTCTTCTATCAGCGATGTTCGAGGTTTTATCAGCGTTTCTTGCTCTTCTATCAGCGATGTTCAGGGTTTTATCAGCGATTCTTACTCTTCTATCAGCGATGTTCGAGTTTTATCAGCGTTTCTGCCCTTTTACCAACGATGTTCGATGCTTTATCAGCGATCCTAGCTTTTTTATCAGCGATGTTCGGGGTTTTATCAGCGATTCTTGCTCTTCTATCAGCGATGTTCGAGGTTTTATCAGCGTTTCTTGCTCTTCTATCAGCGATGTTCGAGTTTTATCAGCGTTTCTGCCCTTTTACCAACGATGTTCGATGCTTTATCAGCGATCCTAGCTTTTTTACCAACGATGTTCGGGGTTTTATCAGCGATTCTTGCTCTTCTATCAGCGATGTTCGGGGTTTTATCAGCGATTCTTGCTCTTCTATCAGCGATGTTCGAGGTTTTATCAGCGATTCTTGCTCTTCTATCAGCGATGTTCGGGTTTTATCAGCGTTTCTGCCCTTTTACCAACGATGTTCGATGCTTTATCAGCGATCCTAGCTTTTCTATCAGCGATGTTCGGGGTTTTATCAGCGTTTCTTACTCTTCTATCAGCGATGTTCGAGGTTTTATCAGCGATTCTTGCTCTTCTACCAGCGATGTTCGGGGTTTTATCAGCGATTCTTGCTCTTCTACCAGCGATGTTGGGTTTTATCAGCGATTCTTGCTCTTCTACCAGCGATGTTCGGGGTTTTATCAGCGATTCTTACTCTTCTATCAGCGATGTTCGGGGTTTTATCAGCGTTTCTTGCTCTTCTATCAGCGATGTTCGGGGTTTTATCAGCGATTCTTGCTCTTCTATCAGCGATGTTCGAGGTTTTACCAGCGATTCTGAACCTTTTATCAGCGATGTTCGGGGTTTTACCAGCGACGTCCACGCTCTACCGATTTTTACCATAAATGACATTCATCCTCCTTGCTATAAAAATCCATACAAAAAAAAAGATGCATCGCAAAATAATTTTACGATGCATCTTTTCTTGGATTGGCCGAGCGAATACTTCCGACTAAGTAATTATGCTAGTGCGACCAATGCATTTAATTATGCTGGCAGCACAGACTCTACTATGGATGCATCGGCCATTAGCATTTCTTTTAAACGAGCTTTTGCACGGAATAAGCGCGATTTCACAGTACCAATTGAAACTTTCATAATTGAAGAGATTTCTGCAAGTGAAAATTGGTCTATGTAGAAATACCATAATGTTTTACGATAGATTGTATCTAATTGACCCATTTTATCCTGTACTAATTTAGTAACAATATCTTTTTCAATTTTTTCTTCTGTTGAAATGTCATTGTTGGGAACCAAATCTAATATCGGTACGTCTAATGTTTCAGGTTGGTTCATCATGTATTTACTACGTCGTGTCTTTTTACGATAGCGATCTCTAAATGTATTCATTGTAATTGTTGTTAGCCAAGCTTTAATATGCTCCACCTCGGCAACGCTATCTTCATAGCGTACAACTTTTACCCATACTTCTTGCATTAAATCTTCAGCTTCTACATTATTGCGAGTAAGTTTTAAACATAAGTGGTATATGTAACGATTGTATTCTTCATATACGCCTTCTAATTTTTCATTCATTGTGTATTCCTCCGCTTCTTGTTCTTGCTTCTATACACATTCTCGCAAAATAATGTATTACACTCTATCGTATTGGCTTTCAATTACATTACAATCGTGTAAGCTTAATTGCTTTCACTTGTAATATTCGTAAATAATGTTTTATTACTATATTTATTATTCGGAGAAAAGCTTTATAACACGCCCCTTCCCCTTCTTTTTTATTGTATATTCAATAGTATTCCCTTCAATTTCTTAACGCAAAATAATTCGGATTTTTCATACATTTTAAACACTTAATTCAACAGTCCCATTCGAAAAGCAGAAGCGACAACTTGAGTACGGTTTTTTGCTTTTAGCTTTGTCATTAAACTACTGACATAATCTCTTACTGTGTGCTCGCTTAAAAACAGGAAGCTACCTATTTTTTTATTGTCATACCCTTCTGCTAATAAACCCAAAATCATTGCTTCCCGTTCAGTTAAGTGAAGCTCTGAGGATTTCTCCGCTTTTTCACCTTTTCTTGATAAAAATAACCCTAAGCGTTGCCCAACTTGTTCAAGTAACTGTAAGTCATCTTTAGTGCAATCAAATTCTTCACCTAACTGATCAAATGTCAGCCACCCAAACAATTGATCTTCATGAATAATCGGTATAAAAATCACAGAGGACAAATCAAATAATTTTATATGCTCTTCTTTTACATAATTTTTAGGGTCTCTTAAATAAATCGGTTTCTTGTAACCAAAAACTAAATGTTGTGCAGTGAGCTGCCCCTTCATGCTCTGTACTTTTGAGAGCTCCGCCCCAATGACCCCTTGGAATTGATTTGACCATGGGACATATGCATAAAAGACACATCTTTTATATCGAAAATACTCTTCACATTTTTTTAATATATAGGCTAAATCTTGATATCCCGAGCAACGAATTAATAGCTTATTAAATTGATCTAGGAATAGAAGGTTTTTCAGTTCCAAACTTTCATGTGATTTGGAATTTGTCTTATACTCTTCCTCATACTTGTTATAACTTTGAACAAGATAAGTAAACATCGATAGTAAAAACATTAATATTACGTTCATTCGGCTATGTTTCTGTTGAATCATAAAGGTAATCAAGGACTTCTCAAAAATTAATTGAAACAGGTTAAAGCTTCTCATATCTATAATGGATAATTGTGATTGAAGCCACGTATCTAAATAATCACCATATGCTTCATTTATATCTTCAATATCGATATGAGTTAACAGAAGAATAAACGAATCCAACAGCATCGTAGTCCTTTTTCGTTCCGACTCAGAAATAGAAGGCTCTAGATTAAGATAGATATTTATATTTTCTTCTAGCTGTTTGCTATAGATTTTAATAAACAAGACGAATTCTTGGAATGTAACTTCTTCATTTGAATGGGTCATATAAATCCTGCTCCTTCACAATCAATTACCCTATAAATGGACGATATAAACTCAATATTATACAGCATCTTATAGGATAGTATTTCAGAATCAAACGAGTATGATGTAAATATACCAACAGCAAAATAAAAGGCGGGATAAAAAATGAAATTAAAAGATAAAGTAGCAATCGTAACAGGTGGCGCAAGTGGCATTGGCGAAGCGACTGTTCGCCTATTTGTTGAAGAAGGAGCAAAAGTAGTTATTGCTGATTTTTCTGATCGTGGACAAAGCATCTCAGAAGAATTAAATAGTCATGGATATGATACTCTTTTCGTTAAAACAGATGTAACAAAAGAAGAAGAAATCCAAAACATGATTAATGAAACGATCAATAAATACGGCAAGCTAGATATTATGTATGCAAACGCTGGCGTAGCTGATGATGCTCCAGCACATGAATTATCCTACGAAAAATGGAAAAGAACGATTGATATTAATTTATCGGGTGTATTTCTTTCTGATAAATATGCAATTGAACAATTTCTTAAACAAGGTACAGGCGGTGTTATCGTTAACGCTGGTTCCATTCATAGTTTTGTTTCCTTACCAGCTCCAACAGCCTACTCCTCTGCAAAAGGTGGCGTAAAACTGTTAACACAAAACTTATGTACTACTTATGCAAAAGAAGGCATTCGTGTTAATGCCGTATGTCCGGGATACATCGAAACTCCCCTACTCTCTGAAGTAGATGCTCAACAGAAAGAATATTTAGCTTCACTTCATCCACAAGGCAGACTAGGAAAACCAGAGGAAATAGCAAGAGCCGTGCTATTTTTAGCAAGCGATGATGCAAGCTTTGTCAATGGTACTACCCTACTTGTTGATGGCGGCTATACAGCTCAATAATCTATTACATGGTCTGAATTCGGTACATTTTACCGGGCTCAGATCATTTTTTTCTCTCAAATTCAAAAAAATGTTATATGATAAATGAAATACTATAAAAGGAGCTGGTTATATTATGATCTTTTCACCATTATTTGAACACGATGTACCTGAAGTTATTCTCCCTTAACGGAGAATCTTCATATCTCCGTTAAGGACAGGTATTGTCTAGAGATAACGGAGGGGAAAAAATGAAAAATACCTTATTAGGTTCCTTATATTTATCACTTGCTGCTAGCATTTGGGGCGGCATGTATGTAGTAGTAAAGGTAGTTGTCGATACCGTACCACCTTTAGAATTAGTATGGCTACGCTATATGATTGCAATAATTGCTTTGATCATCATTGGCATTATTACAAAACAATCGTGGCGAATTGATAAACGAGACTGGCTGTTAATCTTTATGATTGGGCTAATTGGAAATACGATTTCTATCGTTGCCCAAGAGATGGGTACTATGCTGTCTACTGCTCAAATGGGCGCCATCATTACAGCAACGACACCGGCATTTATGGTTGTTTTTGCGAGATTCATTTTAAAAGAAAAAATCACTTTAAAAAAAGCTGTTTCTATTATTCTAGCGACATTTGGGGTCTATATGATCGTAGGAAGTGCACATATCGATTCCTCACATCAATTAGGTGGGGTTGCTTTACTAATCGCTGCACTAACCTGGTCACTGATGTCCGTCCTTATTAAACGGGTACCGGAGCAGTATTCACAAATCGTTGTCACAAGCTACGGAACACTAGTCGCTATCATTGTTTTAACACCTTTAGCCATTCCACGACTAATAAAATTAGACTTACATGCTATGGCAGAACCATCCATTTGGGGTGGCTTACTCTACTTAGGTGTTATCTCTACAGCGTGTGGCTTCTTACTGTGGAATCGTGGATTACAGATGCTTAACGCCGCAAGTGGTGGTTTATTTTTCTTCTTTCAACCAATCGTCGGCACCTTCCTAGGATGGCTATTACTAGGCGAACAAATAGGCCTATCCTTTTGGGCTGGAACTGCATTAATCTTTAGCGGTGTACTATTAGTTATTCGAGAATAAACATACTAAAAGCTGAATGATCTCATTCAGCTTTTTATAATTTAGCGAGAACCTAGGTTAGTTAGAAATAAAAGATTCCGAATTCAGGTGCTCACAATATTCTCTTATTAGTTTCCATTCATCATTTTGTTCTTTCCTAAATCTCTGAACAAATAATTTCACTACATCTATAAATTTCCCATCCATTTCAAAAGTTACCCAAAACGTTGCAATCACTTCATTTTCAGATGCAGGTGTAATATGCAATTCTTTAAAGTGCCATTTTGGATCATGACCTTCATAAAGATTAAATGCTTCTATCCAACCATTACAAGCCTCTTCGTATCCCCAATCTGAAATATCAGTACCAGGCCCTACCCACCGTACTTCTATATCTGGCGAAATTAACGCATTCATTTCATCTGCGTTGCAACCATTCCACACTTTTTGAAAACGATTAAAAAAACTTTGAAAATCTTCGATTAAAGTTGTCGTAGAAGACATTTAAAAACCCCCTTATAAAATATAGTTCAGTAAATATATTAACACAAAACTAAAGATTCGGAATATTTCAAAACTACTCCTATTTGTAAAGAATTTGAAGACATTTTCGCCTTAAAAGCCGGCGACAAAATCTAATAGCAACACAAAAAGCAACCCCGAGAGTAGATGCTTTTTGCGTTAGAAATTATTAATTACACTTGCAAATGCTAAACAATAAATCTTGTTTGAAGAGAAAATTAAGATAAAGTTAAGCCCATATTAGTTGTATAATGCTTTTTTCAATGCTCGATAAGTTTCTTCCGTTGCCAATTTACTTATAGCCGCATTTGGAACTATTGCTTCAAACTCATGGAAACATCCTGGATAGAGATGAAATTCTACTGGTACACCTGCATTTAATAAATTTGTAACGTATTGTAATGTTTCATCTCTAAAAGGATCAAGTTCTCCGACTGTTGTATAAGTAGGAGGCAGATTTGAATAATCTTTTGCTCTAGCTGGTGCAGCATAAATAGGCGTTTTCTTTCCAATATTATTTTTTAAATATTGATTCCAAGCAAGTCTATTAAAATCGCCGCACCACACACGTTTATCAATAATTTCTTTACTAGATTTTGATTGACAGCTGTCATCGATCATAGGAAATAAAGGCATTTGAAATTTAATTTTTGGCCCCTTTCGATCTCTTGCCATTAGAGAAAGTGCTGCTGTTAAACCGCCTCCTGTACTACCTCCTAGAACAGCTATGTTATCAGGATCAACATTGTATTGCCGAGCATTTTTAGCAAACCATTGCAATGCAATATAGCAATCTTCAATCGCAGCAGGATATGGGTGTTCAGGAGCTAACCGATAATCTACTGAAATAACTACACAATTTACCTTCTCTACAATTTCCCCGCATTTTTCATCGTTACCTTCTACTGATCCAAAAATATAACCACCGCCGTGTATATATAAAACACCAGGCAATGTATCCTTTTGATATTTTGGACGATAAATTTTAATCCTTAACTTTTCACTATCATTTATCCATTGTTCTTCTAAAATTAGATTCTTATTTTGATAGGGCACTATCATCTCTCTACTTTTTCTTCGGATATCTTTTATATTCTCAACTGTCAGTGTCATTTCTTCTAAAGATGAAAATGTTTCTTTTAAATCTGGATGTACTCTTTGATCCATAAATACTTCTTCCTTTTTAGTTAATTTTTAAATAGTTTAAAATCTCTGCTAATACTTTTTTATTTTCAGATGGAATGGAAGTGTTTAAAATCGTTTCGGCCGTTTGTTCATAAATACTACCTTCTATATTATTTTTATCTTCCTCCACTAATTGCAACAACGTATTTTTAGTCATTTCTAAGTGAAATTGCAAACCAATTACATTTGAATTATAGATAAAGGCTTGATTTGAACAAGCATCAGTTGAATACAGTCTCTTACTTTCTTTAGGAAGTTCGAAAGTATCTCCATGCCAATGCAAAACTTCGAGTGTACTAGGTAAAAAATCATATTCGTTAGTAACTTTTTTTACCTGATAAAAACCTACTTCTTTACCTTTCGGATTTTTATAAACCTCTGCACCTAAAATTTTTGCAATGAGTTGTGCCCCTAAACAGATTCCTAAAATTGGTTTATTTGCTTTGATTATTTCTTTTATAAATATTTTTTCCGATTCTAACCAAGGAATTGAATCATTTACACTCATTGGTCCCCCTAAGATAATTAACATACTAACTTCTTCTATTGAAGGTAATTGTGCATCTTCGTACATTTTAATAATCGTATATGATTCGATTTCTTCTATAATGCCAGGAGTTTCGAATGGAACATGCTGTAAAACATATGTCGTCAATTTTTATCTTCTCCTTAAATTCCATATAAAGATATATGTTAGTCTTTTGTAATTCGAATAATGATAGAATAAAATAGAACTGTCATATTGAAAAGAGACAGTTTGTTATTTTTTAAATAGGACAGTTTAAGGAGAGAATTATGTTTTTTTGTTTTGATCGAAGTAAAAACCATGAGCCTTTTCATGTGCAATTATATAATTATATAAAAAATGAAATACAATTAGGTAACTTAATAGCTGGCGAAAAATTACCTTCCATTCGATTTCTTGCTCACGATTTAAATGTTAGCAAACAAGTTATACACTCTGTCTACCAGCAGTTACTTGCTGAAGGATATGTAGAAAGCAAACCAAGAAGTGGCATTTTCATTCTACCTTTCGAAAATTTCAAATTTATATCAGACCCTAGCCCCATCAATCATGACGAAGAAGTCGAGTCACCTAACATTTCAATCGATTTCTTTTATAGTTCATTAGATCCCTCCAAATTCCCTCTTCGAGCTTGGAGAAAGTGTATGAATAGAGCTTTAGAAAATATTAATAATATGACTAGCTATGGAGAAAAACAAGGCGAGTTGCATTTGAGAAAGCAAATATCACATTATGTCCGTAAATCTAGAGGAATTAATTGTACGAGTGATCAGATTTTTATTTTTGGTGGTACTCAACAAAGCTTACAATTCATTACACGCTTATTAGATTTATCATCAACTATGGTAGCTATCGAAAATCCTGGCTATGAAGAAGCGAGAGCAGCATTCGTTCAGAGTCAGTGCAAAATTTGTGACATTCCATTAGATGAAGATGGTATTTCTGTTTCGCATTTGAAACAGACTTTAACAAAAGCTGTTTATATTACTGCTTCACATCAATTTCCGATGGGAATGGTTTTACCTATAAAAAAAAGACTGGAGCTATTAGAGTGGGCAAAGAGAAATGAGAGTTACATTATAGAAGATGATTATGATAGTGAATTTCGCCATATTGGAAAACCTATACCTCCTTTGAAATCATTAGATAATGAGAATCGAGTGATTTACTGTGGCACATTTTCAAAAAGTTTTTCACCTTCCATAAGATGTAGCTACGTAATTCTACCTGAAGATTTAGTTAAAAATGGTATTCAACATCTTAAATCATATAGTCAAGGGGCTTCACTGATTATTCAAGATGCACTTGCACATTTTATGGAAGAAGGTTATTTTGAAAAACATTTACGTCGCATGAAAACAACATATCAAAAGAAACATAAAGTACTATTAAAAGCAATTGAAAATTACTTATACCCTTTTGTTGAAGTAATAGGAGAAAAAGCTGGTCTGCATGTATTACTTTATTTAAAACATATAAAAGCGGAGGATTTAATTATTGAAGCTGAAAAATTGGGGGTTCGAATTTATTCCCCAAATGTCCATTGGTCTCTTCAAAAGCCAGAATCCATAATTATGTTGGGATTCGGAGCATTATCAGAACACCAAATCGAAAGTGGAATTCAATTATTATCTTCTATTATTAGTCATGAAGCTGTTCCAAAAGGAGACGGTAAATAACCTTTTGAGGTCAGTTCATTTCAAACAGAGACATTTTTGACACAGTAGGCAAAACATTCAGTAACTGATGAAGAAGTTCGTATAAGGATAGCCATTACCTCTAAAGTTGATCCAAGAAGTCCTTTTTTACATGACTTTCTGGATCAACTTTTTCCTTTTATCTAAATAAATAATATCCCCATATAAAACTGCACCTTAGATTTCTTATCAACAGTTTGACTAACACCTGTGGAATGTATAACCAACTTGAGGTTTAAATCAAATTCATTGAACTACTCCCACCCTAATGCAGTCTCACAATCAATTTCCGCCAATATTTTATATGACGATAAAAAAATTAGCTACATTGTTGACCCTCCCCTTACAGGAAGCATTATATTTAAAACAGGAGGTGATTGTTATGCTTACAATCGGTGAGTTTTCAAAGGTCTCACATCTCACATTGAAGACTCTTCGCTATTATGATGAAATTGGACTTTTAAAACCTGCTTTCATAGACGCTAAAAACAACTATCGCTATTACAATATTTCTCAATTAGAAACAGCTTTATTGATTGCACGCTTAAAAAGCTATTTATTTTCATTAGAAGAAATCAAGGTTATTTTAGCTAATTGGGAGAATACTGAACTTCTTAACTCTAAAATGAAAGCCAAGCAAGAAAATCTAACACAACAAATTACATTTTATTCTTCGTTGTCAAAAAAATTAAAGCATGATATTCAACTATTAGAAGAAGAGGAAAATATCATGGGTTATTTAGATCAGATTGAGATTAAACTTGTGGATCACTTAACCTATCATATAGTATCTCAACGAAAACAAATAAATACCGCTGATTTTCTAATACATTTTAATGAGTTGTTTAGTAAAATTTTGTTTGAAAATTTATCACCTATTGCAAAGCCACTTGCTATTTTCCATAGCTCAGAATATGAACCTGAAAATTATGATGTAGAAATTGCGATTCCCCTTGCGATGGCCACCAATAAAACAAAAGTGTTTAATCCTGGTCTTTGCGCAATGGCTACGCTTATTGGCTCTTACGATGAATTACCTTCAATTCATACAAAGCTGCATGTTTGGATTGATGAAAATAACTATAAACTGAACGGTGCTCCGTTTGAAGTTTATCTAACGGACCCCTATAACACACCTGAGGAAAATAATATTACAGAGGTATACTTCCCCATTAAATAAAAAATGAAGGAGCGTCTCACAATGTATGGTATAAACAAGTCAACGATAAAAGAAAAAATCTTAATTTTAGTTGCTGAGATTATCTATTTAATCATTGCTTATTACTTACTTTTCATTACATATGACAAATCAGGCATTTCACTAGGGCTTTTTATTGCTTTAATTATTACAGCTTTACGATTAACAGCTATGATGTTTATATGGTTGCCTAGAGGTATTGCATGGCAAGAAGCCATCATGAATAGTCTAGCTTTTGGGATTTATTATTTAGGTTTCCCCATTTTAATGATTACTAGTAATCAGGATCCAAACTTAATAGTACTTATTGTAGGCTGGATATTATTTTTAGGTGGCAGTATGTTAAACACGGTTTCAGAATTACTTAGAAAACCTTTTAAAGACAATCCTGAAAACAAAGGTAAACTATATACAGGCGGTTTATTTAAATATGCGATTCATATTAATTATCTCGGAGATTGCCTTTGGGTACTAGGCTTAGCGCTAATCTCTAACAATATTTATAGTTTGCTTATCCCTCTATTTTTATTCTTAGTATTTATTTTTGGCTATATTCCAAAATCTGATGATTACTTACAAAACAAGTACGGAGAACAATTTACATTATATAAACAGAAAACTAAAAAACTAATTCCTTTTATTTGGTAAATAGTAACGAAATTTGAAAACGGAGTATTCAAGATCACCTATTTAAGGTGATCTTTTTTACTTCTTTCAGCATCAGCAAATGCTTGTTGTTTCGGCGTCAATTTCTTATCCATAAAAGAAAAAGCCTACCCCTGCTAGGAGTAAGGCATAAAATATGGTCTATAGCTCTTTTTAGAAACCGCAGTAGCTACACCAATTTATTGTGAATTATAAAGTTTATTATTTATTAATCTCGTACACTAAACTATTAATAAGGTCGATAAGTGATTGCTTAGTGCTCTCGTCTTTCACTGTAGCATTATCGTTAAATTTAGTTCCGACAGATGGGACTAGCAATGATCCATCTTCAACAATGTTAGTATCAAGCATTCCCAGCGTAAGTAGTAAAGATTCATGCGCTTTGTCTCCCCCAGTAATTGCTGGAGAAGCTGTTATAACAGCTACTGGTTTTTTATAAAGTTCGGCAGATGAGACAAGCCACTCTAAAGCATTTTTCAAAACTCCTGGAACACTTTTTGCGTATTCTGGCGTACAAATAATAAGCGCATCTGATTCAGCTAACGTTTTTCTAAAACTCTCGACAACAGCTGGCGGTTCCGTTCCGTCTATATCCGGGTTGAAATGCGGAAGGTCTTGTATTCCGTTATAAATTGAATAATCAATACTTTCAGGAATAAAAGCTGCTAAAGCCTTTAATATATTCGTATTGGAAGAGCCTTCTCGAATGCTACCTGAAATAGCTATTATCTTTTTATGTGTGGCCATTCTATCACCTCTTGAATAGAATACATGCGCAAATACATAAAAATCAAAAATTTCGAACTATCTTATCGAAGAGTAACTTAATCCCGCGTTCATCTCACCTATAGAGGTGAGAGACTTCCATACCTGACACTTTGCTTTCGCTTCGTATGTTTAAGATATTGTATCCCCTTGTATTGGCTCATTACCATCTTTAAAAAGAATACGAATGGACTTTCCATATACAATATCCGGGGAATCCATTACCTGAAAATGAATATGAGGTTCTGATGAATTACCAGAGTTTCCGCATTTCCCAATAAGTTGCCCTTCTGTTACGATGTTGATTTTACTAAAATTGCGTTCTTTTTAAAATGTGCAACCATACTAAATTCATTATTAGCATGTTCAATCACGACATAGTTTCCTGCTGCATTACGTTCATCCATTTCAACGCTTCTATTTCTTTTTAACAGTTATATTAATTTGTAGGATATAGCCATGTCTTTGGGGTTTGTGGGCTAGATTGGATATAAAATAAAAAAACGCCAACTTGATAGCTGGCGTTAACATTTTGTGGCTGAATCCTATGTGAATTGATCCAATAGTTCAGGGAGAGACTCATAAATCATTTTATTTTCCTAGCTTTTCATCTTTGATTGGCAAGTCGTTTTGTAAAATATCTTGAAGGGCGTTTTTTAGCTGCACATACTGCTGCTCTGAAATGTTCGTTTTCTTCATTACTTGACGTGACACTTCAGATAGCTTTTGGCGCACTTCAATTCCTGCTTTTGTTAAATAGATTTGCATTTGTCGCTCGTCTTCCTTGGAACGCTCACGAAGGACGTAGCCTGTTGCCTCTAACTTTTTTAGTACTGGTGTTAATGTACCAGAGTCTAAAAATAAACGTTGCCCCAATTCCTTCACCGTAATTTGCTCATCGTCCTCTATCGCTAGTATGGCAATATAACCTGTATAAGTTAAATCGTATGGCTTTAATAACAACGTATATTGTCGAATGATTTCCTTTGAAGTCGCATACAAAAGAAAGCATAGTTGATTATCTAAATGATTCGGCATAGGAATCCCCTCTTAAAGTACTTTTGATACTAATATTAAAAATAAAGTTTCTACTTGTCAAACACAATTAAATTGTATACAATCTATTACGCACAATTAAATTGTGCACAATCTAATTTAATTGTGCCACATAAAAGGAGGTTAATCTTATGAAAGAATTATATACAACAACAATGATTAATAACGGTGGCCGTAATGGTAAATCGTATGCAGAGGATCAATCGTTATCATTAAATATTGCACCACCTGGCTCGAAATTAGCGGATGTTACAAACCCAGAACAACTATTTGCAGCAGGTTATAGCGCTTGCTTTAATAGCGCGTTAGATTTAATTAAACGTCAAAAGAAAATTCAAGGGGCATCAACAATTAAAGCAACGGTTAAACTAATGGAGCAAGCTGCATTTGACTACGTGCTTGCTGTTGACATTGAAGGACATATTGAAGGCTTATCGATTGAAGAGGCACAGCAATTATTAGAAATTACACATACCGTTTGTCCATATTCAAAAGCGACAATGGGCAATATCAATGTAACAATTAAAGCAGTTTAATTTATATTTTGTAAAAGAGGGAAATAAAATGACAACAACTAAACCAGTAAAACAAATTATGCACGAGCGCAAATCGGTTCGTAAATACAATGCTAACACAACGATTTCTCGTGAAACGATTATGCAACTGTTAGAAGATGCAACTTCATCCCCATCTTCAAGCAATATGCAGCCATGGCGCTTTATCGTCATCGATGATAAAGAAATCCAAAAGAACATTAATTTTTTTTCATTTAATCAAGAACAAATCGAAACAGCATCTGCCATTATCGCTGTCATTGGAGATACAGAAATGTATCTAAATGCAGAGGAAATTTATGCAAAAAATGTTGAGCTAGGCTATATGCCTGAAGAAATTGCAAGTAAGCTTGCCCAGGATTCTCTAGCAATGTATGGTGCGATTCCAAAAGAAGCGCTTCTAAATATCGTTCACTTTGACGCAGGCTTAATTTCAATGCAAATTATGCTATTAGCGAAGGAAATGGGCTTTGATACAGTCGCAATGGGAGGCTTCGATAAATCAAAATTTGCTGAATATATGGAATTACCACCTAACGAAGTGCCTATTTTATTACTAGCGATTGGCGAGGCAGCTGGGCCAGCTTATGGTTCTTCACGTCTTCCAATTGAGCGCCTTGTACGCTTCAATAAATAATTTATCGGTTGTACGATCGATTTTGGCAATGTCCTTGAATGATTTGAGGACATTGCTTTTTAATAAATAGAAAAGAACAGTGATGAAAGTATGTGAGTGACAAGCATCCAGTAAGAAATGGTCTGTGAATTAATCAACCAACTTTACAGGCAGTTGGGCTAGCTAAATATGGCAGGAACCATTGCTATAACAAGATTCCCCAACCACATTATGCTATACTATTTCTATTATCGAAATATTTGAAAAGAGGGATGCTAGATGACAAATTTACAGCAATTAGATGCGTATTTTTCAGAACATCGCGAAGCACACTTAAATGAATTAAATGAATTTTTACGTATCCCAAGTATTAGTTCTTTATCAGAGCATAAAGGAGATATTCAAAATGCCGCTGAGTGGCTGGCAAACGCTTTTAAGAAGCTAAATCTTGAGAATGTCTCTATTACGCAAACTGCAGGTCACCCTGTTGTTTATGCGGATTGGTTACACGCAGAGGATAAACCAACTATTCTATTTTACGGTCATTATGATGTACAACCGGTTGACCCACTAAATTTATGGGAAACGGAACCATTCAACCCGACAATTCGAGACAACAAACTATTCGCTCGTGGTGCTAGTGACGATAAAGGGCAAGTGTTTATGCACTTAAAAATGATTGAAGCATTATTTGCGACAAAGGGCACTTTACCAGTGAACGTGAAGTTCATCTATGAGGGTGAAGAAGAGATTGGTAGTCCTAACCTTCCAGCCTATGTTGAAGAGCATAAAGAGAAACTAGCTGCTGACTTAATTTTGATTTCTGATACAGGTTTATATGGTCCTGGTAAGCCTGCTGTATGCTATGGATTACGTGGATTAACGGGGGTTCAAATTGATGTTCGTGGTGCAAAAGGTGACCTTCACTCCGGTCTTTACGGTGGCGGTGTTCAAAACGCCATTCATGCATTAGCTGATATTTTAGCATCCTTCCGTGATGAGCATGGCACAATTCAGGTTGAGGGCTTCTACGATAAAGTTTTACCATTATCTGAAGAGGAACGCGAAGCTTATCGTGCGCTTGGTTTTGATGAAGAATCCGTGAAGGAAGAAGTTGGTGTGAAGGAATTATTCGGTGAAGCTGGTTATTCCTATTTAGAACGTACTTGGGCACGCCCAACATTAGAGGTCAATGGTGTGTTTGGTGGCTTCTCTGGCGAAGGCATTAAAACAGTACTTCCTGCTGAGGCTGGCGCAAAAATCACATGCCGTCTAGTGCCAAATCAAGAACCAAATGAAATTGTAGCACTATTAAAAGCACATATTGAAAAACATAAGCCAACTGGCGTTGAAGTGACGATCTCTGAATTCGATAAAGGTCGTCCATTCTTAACACCATTTGATCATCCATTTATCCAAGCTGCTGGCCGCTCATACGAAAAAGTATATAATGTGCCAACTGCTTACACACGTGGAGGAGGATCAATCCCTATCGTGGCAGCTTTTGATGAAATTTTAGAATTACCAGTAGTGCTAATGGGCTTCGGCTTATCAAGCGAAAACTTCCATGCACCAAATGAACACTTCCATTTAGAAAACTTCGATAAAGGATTACGTGTTTTAAGTGATTATTTATTCGAGGTTGCTGAATTACAAAAGTAAAATAACAAATCCCCTCGTTTCTTGTAACGAGGGGATTTTGCTATATTATTCTCCAAAAATCGTAACGATATCTGCTGATGTTTTACGTTCTTTCCCTTTTGGTACTTCATCAAAATAGCCAACTTGTAGCATCGCGATTACGCGCTCACCCGGCTGAACCTTTAAGGCTTCACGGAATTTCGGATTATCTAGGAAGCCAGGCGTTTTCCAGCATGAGCCTATTCCTTTATCCCAAGCTAGCAATTGAATATTTTGAATAAAAATACTTGCCGCTCCGTAATCTTCTAAGCGCTCTTTTTGTCGAGCATCCTCTGGAACAATGACAAAAGCATAGCCACCCGGTAATGTGAATTTCGTCATTTGCTTCGCTAAATCTTCACTTGAAAGCTCCTGCCATTTCGGTATCGTTAAATCACGCAATAAATTATGAAGAGCAGCTAACTCCTTGCCGCATGCAACGACTAAACGCCAAGGCTCTCGATTCCCATGATTCGGTGCCCATACGGCATCGTCAATAATGGCCATTAAATCTTCACGATCTACAGGCTGGCCATTAAATTTTTTAATAGAACGACGCTCAATAATCGCGTCCCTAACAGATAAAAATTGTTCGCTCATATACTCTTATCTCCTTCTATAACACTACAATAATTAAAATTGATATCTTCTACCCTTCACATTATCACAAAATGATGAGCTTTAACACTGCTTCACCTTAAGCAAAACTATCTTCTATATGAATATAATGATAAGTCATGCTCGGCGTATAAGCCGTTGAATCTTCATAAAAATATGGTCGCTTAATACTATCTGAAGTGTGTGCGTTAACATATGGGATACCATTTTCGATACTTGTCACAATTACGGAATGATCAACTCTTCCATCCCCCTGGAAATCATAAAATATGACATCTCCAAGTTCTAATTCTTCGGCAGATTGTACACGCCTACCCTTCAACCCTGTTGTAGAGCCTTCCAAATACCATCTAAGGGAATGTGCAACAGACCAACTAAAGCTCCAATTTCCATGTTGAACCCACCAACCTTTCCCTCTGTTTGGAGCACCTCGCATTGGTGCTCCTCCAGCAAGTAAACATTGAGATATATAGTTCGTACAATCAACAGTAAAATTCGGAAATGCTGGATTACGCCTGTTCCACCACAAGTTCGCATACTGTACAGCGGCCTGTCTGTTATACATTTTTGCCACGCTTCCCCTCCTTATGTTCAACATATGTATAAAGAGGGATTTCTATTAGCTAGGTCCTTATTCATAAAAATGTCGAATGTGGTCTTATTTGGCACTATCTTTGCCAATTTTGAGATAGTTTTTGCTACAATAAGGGTAAGGAATTATAGGCTTCTATATTACGAATCAGAAGGGATGTTGAAATTGAAGCAGCATGCTGAGAAAGAAATTATACAACCTACTCTTTTATGCGATAAAAAAGGTAATTTAAATCCAGCTGCCATCGGATTTGCTCGTAAACCTCTAATAAACAGCAATTTAAGTGGCCATATCATGCGCAAAAAGAAATGGAATTATTGGTGTGTCTACGGTGATGAGATCATCTTCTCAGCTACTATTAGCCATCTAGACTACGCAGCGGTCTGCTTCGTCTATTTCCTTGAATATGAAACACAGCGCTATTTTGAAAAAACAATTACCATTCCATTGGGTGGAAAGTTAAAAATGCCTACGCAGGTGCTAGATTCAGTATCCTTCAAAAATAGTGAAATGATGATTGATATGACATATGTACAAAATGAAACACATCTATCCGTTTCAATCCCAGACTTCGATGGAGATGTTTTACGTGCAAAGCTTGTCATTCAGCATCCGCCTACAGATGAGTCATTGAATGTAGTCATCCCTTGGAACCGTAAAACATTCCAATTTACAGGTAAGCATCATACACTCCCTACTTCAGGATTTGTGACAATTGGTAATCGTCGCTTTACATTTTCCCCTGAGGAAAACTTCTCTGTCCTAGAATACAGTCGTGGCGTTTGGCCCCGTACATTCACATGGAATTGGGGAATGGCCTCACAGCGAGTCCGAGGAAGACGAATCGGACTCAATTTAGGTGGTAAATGGACAGACGGAACAGGAATGACCGAAAATGCTGTTTTCGTTGAAGGAAAAATGACAAAAATACATGAGGATGTACTGTTTAATTATAATCAAGAGGATTTAATGCAACGATGGAAAATCAAGACTAAATTCACTAACCAAGTTTCATTAACATTTTCCCCATTTTTCGAGCGTGTATCCGTCACAAAAGCTGGTCTCATAAAATCTGAAGTACATCAAATGTTTGGCTACTACGACGGCTCCGTATTACTAGACAATGGCGAAACACTTGTCATCCAACAAATGCTAGGCAGCATCGAAGAAAATCGCGTAAAGTGGTAAGAACAAAAAAATTAATTCCTTGCTATTCTCTTCTCATACTAGGATTTAACGCACTGATTCGCGTACCCTCAGCGCGTTAAATCCGAAAAAGCCTTTAAATGGCGCCTTTTTCGGCGAATTGGCGTTTTTATCTGTCGCTTTGCCGGGGCTATCCACGATTTTGGCTGTTCTATCCACGATTTCGGCTGTTCTATCCACGACTTTGACGATTCTATCCGTCGCTTCGGCTTTTCTTTCCGTCGCTCTGATGATTCCTTCCGTCACTTCAGCTCTTCTTTCCGTCGCTCTGATTTCTATCCGTCACTTTGGCTCTTCTACCGCTACTTTTGCCTTTCTATCCATCACTCTGTCGGGGCTATCCACGATTTTGGTTGCTCTATCCACGATTTTGGTTGCTCTATCCATGAATTTGGTTGCTCTATCCACGACTTTGACCGTTCTATCCGTCGCTCTCGATTTCCTATCCGTCGCTTTGACCATTCTATCCGTCACTTCGGCTTTTCTTTCCGTCGTTCTCGACTTTCTATCCGTCGCTTCGGCTCTTCTTTCCGTCGCTCTGATTCCTATCCGTCGCTTCGACTTTTCTTTCCGTCGTTCTCGACTTTCTATCCGTCGCTTTGACCATTTTATCCGTCACTTCGGTTTTTCTTTCCGTCGCTCTGATTCCTATCCGTCGCTTCAGCTCTTCTTTCCGTCGCTCTCGACTTCCTATCCGTCGCTTTGACCATTCTATCCGTCGCTTCGGCTTTTCTTTCCGTCGCTCTGATTCCTATACGTCGCTCTGATTCCTATACGTCGCTTCGGCTTTTCTTTCCGTCACTTCGTCTCTTCTTTCCATCACTCTGAATCCTATCCGTCACTTTTGCCGTTCTATCCGCCACTTTCACTTTCACTTCTCTATCCACGACTTTGACCGTTCTATCCGTCGCTTCGGTTTTTCTTTCCGTCGCTCTCGCCATTCTTTCCGACGCTCTGATTCCTATCCGTCACTTTTGCCGTCCTATCCGCCACTTTTGCCGTTCTATCCGTCGCTTTGATTTCTATCCCCAAACCCTGGCCATTCACCCCAACTAATCCGTCAATCCTGCTACTATCTTTTCCGGGTCGTCTGTAAATATTGCCTGTACACCGAGCTGCTGTAATTGCTTTGCTTGCTCAACATCATTAACCGTATAGACACGGACAGTTGCTCCTTCATTAAGAGCTTCTTGAATGGATCTCCGAAATGCTGTAGGTAGGCTGACATGTATAGCATCTGCCGGGATTTGAGCTGCGTAGCCGTTAAAATCAACTAAAATTTCGGCAAACAGTGCCGCTTTTTCAATATAGGGTGCTCTTTGTGCGACGATTTGAATAGATTCATGATTGAAGGAGGAAATTATTACTCTCTCTGTCATTTGAAATGCAGCTACCTCCTTAATAACAAGTGCTTCTATCCCGTTATATGGAAATATATCGGTTTTGAGCTCAATATTAATACGATGATTAGTGCCTGCAAATAGCTCTAAAACGTCTCCTAGAGTTGGGATTCTCTCCTCTTCAAATTTAGAAGAAAACCATGAACCATAATCAAATGCACGGAGCTCTTGTAGCGTGTAATCCTTTACGTAGCCAGAGCCATTAGATGTACGATCGATTGTTTCATCATGAATAACGACTAACTCCCTATCCGCTGTTAAATGAACATCTAGTTCAATCCCTGTAATCGGAAGCTTTGATGCGGCCATAAAAGCAGCCATAGTGTTTTCTGGGTAATGTGCCGAAACGCCTCTATGGGCAAAAATATTCAAATTCGATAACCTCCTATTTCGCCCACCTCTCAACTCGTTAACAGGCGGGCCATTAAATTTCGATTTCTCTTCTCCCTTAATAAGCCTATTACAATTTCACTTGATGGTAAATATTATATATAGTAGTATGAGAATCTACTTGAAAATGCAAGTACTTAGGAGGTGCTAAAAAATGACTGCACAACATCCAGATTTTCAGGCTGAAGTGGAGCGGCTAGCTTACACTAAAAATTACATGCAGCAAATTTTAAATGAATCACAAAGAGGTTTGCAATCTGCTCAGGAGAATATTCGTAAGTCGATGGCAGATCTTGATTATTTAGATTCCAGTTTGGGCTATAATAATATCTTAGCAAATGCTCGTTTCTTTGAAATGGCCCGAAACCAAAAGGAAGGCTTAGAGGCTATTCGAAAAAAGCCATACTTTGCCCGAATTCATTTTCAAAAGACAGGAGATCCTGAAGAATTTCTTTATATCGGAAAAACATCTTTGTTTCATCGAGAAACCCATGAGCCTATAATAGTCGATTGGCGTTCACCAGTAGCAAACGTCTATTATGATGGTCGCCTTGGGGATATGGAATATGATGTGCGTGGAGAAATCCATAAGGGACATCTATTTGCCAAACGCCAATATAAAATTAATGATGGTGAATTGCTCGATTTACGGGATATTGATTTAACAACAAACGATGAATTACTGCAAGAAGCGTTAGCTGGAAAAGCAGATGTGCGTTTGACTGAAATCGTCTCCACTATTCAAAAGGAGCAAAACGAAATTATACGAGCACATCTTCGTCAGCCTATTATCGTACAAGGTGCTGCTGGTAGTGGAAAAACAACAATTGCCCTACACCGAATATCTTACTTCCTCTACACGATGGGCGAGCATTTTAATCCTGAGCAGCTTATGATTTTAGCACCGAATAAGTTATTTATCGATTATATTGGTGATGTTTTACCAGAGCTTGGTGTCGATAAAATTTGCCAAACAACCTTTACCGATTACGTTCTAGCTGCGACGAAGCTAAAATTGAAACTTCAAAACCCAAATGAGCAGTTAGAATCTCTTGTTGCAGGAGAACCCCAACAGGCAGCTTCTTGGATATCCGAAATGAAGGGCTCACTTTATTACCGTGATGTAATAGAACGATATGTTCAAAAAATCGAACAAGAAATCGCCAATCAGTTTGAGGATGTATTCATTGAAAAATATTGCATTATGCGTGCCTCCCATTTAAAGAAGCTATTTTTATATGAATTTTCTTATATGCCGATTGAAAAACGACTAGCACATATAAAAAAAGTGCTTGCAAGCCATGCTCGTCAAAAGAAACAGGCTATTTTAAATACACTTCATAAAAAATATGATGAAGCACTTGGCAGAGCACTTGATGGATTTCGTGATGATGACAAACGACGTCGTGTTGTCACGAAGTTTATTGATGAGCGTGATGAACGCATTCCTGCTATTGAAAAAGAGGCAAAGTCAACCGCAACTGTTTATATGCGGCGCTTTTCTAAACATAACATCAAGACTCTCTATCGTTCTCTTCTAACAAATGCTGAGCTTTTAGCAGAACTTGCTCCAGAATGGCATTATCTTGAGCAACAGCAATTTTTACAAGCACATGCTAAAGAACAATGGGTGCTTGAAGATTTAGCTGCACTTTATTTTTTACAAGCTCGTATAAAGGGCATTCCAGATGAATGGAAAATGCGAGTCGTTTTCATCGATGAAGTACAGGACTATAGTTTATTTCAGCTTGCTGCTTTAAAGACTGGGCTTGAAACAGATATGTTTACAATGGTCGGTGATTTAGCACAAGGAATTCACAGCTATCGTTCCCTTACTGCCTGGGAACCTGTCCAAAATCTATTTCCTAGAGCAAGCTTTAGAACACTGCAAAAAAGCTATCGAACAACCATTGAAATTATGGAGGTTGCAAACAAAGTCTTAGCACAAATGGATGAACAGCTTCCATTAGTAGAGCCAGTAGTGCGTCATGGCAATGCCCCTACCTATATACAAGCTCAATCATTTGATGCCCTGCAAATTAAAGAAATTTTTGAAGCCATTCGAGGCAATGGACACCATTCCGTTGCTTTAATTTGCAAAACGACTGCTGAGGCAAAAACAATGCAGCAAGCATTAAAGGACAAAAAAATTGCTTCGCAGCTTCTAACTGAAAATGAGTCCATCAATCAGGAATTATTGCTCGTTGTTCCGAGTCATTTAGCAAAGGGCCTTGAATTTGATGCTGTGATCGTAGCTGCCTTCGATACACCTTTCTACGATACGAAGGTTGATCGCAAGCTACTTTATGTGGCACTCACTCGAGCCATGCATGAGCTTTATTTAATTGGCCCAACAAAAAATACATTTCTATTAGAAAATGAACAGATATAATAAATATTTTCGCCTTGGTGTAATTGTAGCTGCCGCTTCTCTTTCGCTACAGAAAACATTTGTAGCTGTCGCTACAATCAAAACCCAGCTGAAAGAAGATAAAAAAGTCGCTATTAAAGCGACTTTTTTTCATCGAACATTTAAATCTGATTTATCGATTCCGAGGTGGTAAACGGTAAAACCTCCCTCTGGATAAGTACGCTTTTACAACTTTCCACCATGACCTTGGTGCTTCCCTTTGAGGAGACTTCTTTTTAGGTAGTGCCGGCATGCGCATGATAACGACTCCTTTCATAGGCTTACTAATACTATATGAAGATAGTTACAAATTTATGATAAAAAGAATAGTTAACCCAATATATCGATACGTTCATGACCCATCGCCTACCGCCGAATAAACATAAAAAAGAGCAGACGCATTTTGTCGAAAAAACGGCGTTCCCCCACTAAAGAAGATCGTATTTCCCCTAAAAATACTTATGTTTACTAATTATGCTTTTGAAGAAAAGCCTTTACTTTTTCATAAGTAAATTGAGTGCTCAAACTATTTGATACTGCATCAAAAGCATGATCGACTCTTGGAATAAGATAAAGTTCATGGGGAACGTTATTTTCTTTTAGCTTCCTGTCCAAAATTTCAGCCTGTTCTTCTAGAAAAATTCGGTCACTCGTTCCTAAAAGTGTAATAGTAGGAGGTGTCTTGCTTTGAATATAACTGATCGGAGAAAGTATTTTATAACGATCAGGGAATTGTGAAGGTGTACCTCCAATATATTTCTTCATAACATCTTGCACATAGTCAGGACTTGGACTATTTTTATAAACTTTCTCCATATCAGACGGACCGTATACATTAATCACAGAGTTAATAGTTACTGAAGGTACATTTGATGAAGGAGGTAACTGTGTATCCCCCATACTATAGGCAGCTAGCATAGCCAGATTTCCACCTGCTGACCGTCCCATTACGTTTATTTTTTCAGGATCAATTTTGTAAGCATCCGCATGTTCTGCCACCCATCCTATTGCTGATTTTACATCAGCTACTTCATCTTTCCATCCTGCATGAGGTGGCATACGATATTGTATATCAAACACAGTATATCCTAATTCACTTAACCATTGATTCCAATGAGGTGCTCTATTTTTATCCCCCTCAACCCATCCACCTCCATGCACTTGTACAATAGCAGGATGAAGTGGTTTTTTTGAGTCTTCATTGGCTGGCCACACATCAAGCTTTAATTCCACACCATCAGAGGTTGTCATGTATACAACGTCCTGTGTGAATTTTGATGTGATTTCTGTCTTACCGAAAAAATGAGAACGAAGCGAAACGGAAACACTCTCGTTTTTAGCGTAATGTAACATTTCAATAATTGGCTCTACAGTTAAAAAACTTAATAATAAAACTAGAGGAATCAAAATTGTCCGAGCTATTAAAGCTTTCCTCCAGACAGCTAATACTAATAAAATTATGATCACAACAGTTATACTTAATAGAAGCGTAGGTATTATCAATGCACCTGCTCCAAGGGCACTCATTATATTAGGAAAACCGCCTGGATTCCAAATATAGTATGTCATAATGCTAATGAAAAAAAATGCAATTACTGCAATGATTGTTAGTAACCATTGAATAAAACCCCTAGGACGCCATGGGGTTGGATGTTTTTGTTGTTCCTGTTTCATTTTTCTAAATCCCTCCATAATCAATCAAATATCTTAACTTATGAAAGTATCAAAAAATACTTAGCTTTACCAAAAGACTTTGACCCTAATTTATTGATGAAACCCCTACAAAATCGTTGTGTGAGTCATTGATCCTCATCCTTTACTTCATTCAAACAGCCCACAGCTTTTGCAATGGTGTTGTCTTTTTATAATCCAAACCAATATCATAAAAAACTAATTCCAGTTCACTTAACAAGCTTATTTCTGAGGCACTTGAAATATTCGATATCCAGCGTTCATTGAGTATGAAAGGATGTCCTTATGATAATGCCGTGGCTGAAGCGATGTTTAAAGTATTTAAAACGGAATTCGCTAATGGAGCTCATTTCACTTCTCTTGAACAGCTCGCTCTTGAACTTGATGATTATGTTCATTGGATCAACAATATTCGTATTCACGGAACTCTAAGCTATTTAACACCAGTGGAATTCAAGCAACAGCCCATATAATCTTTGTCCAGTTTAGTGTTGACACACCACAGCTTGTCAGCAACGTGTTTTTGACTTTGCGAAAGCGAAGCGACAGCAACAACATGATGTTGGTCACTCAATCATTACCACAGGACGTGGCGTTCTTAGACAGAGTTCCTCTATTTCAGCGAATAAACCAGCATTCATCTTACCACCTATAGAAGCTAGCACTATTTGGATTTTGTGTATGGCATAACCCTAGAGTTAATGCTAGTACTACTCTGTATTACTTGCAACAGTCGAATCATCAAGAATCATTTTTAACTCTTTATATAAAATTATAAAAAGCAAAAAAGGACATCCTTTTATCGGAAATCTTTTCTTAATGGTTGCTGCTATTGAAGGGTAAAACTTTCTGGGGAAATATGCAAATCAATCTTTGCTTACTTTTGAACATGTTTTGATAAAAGCTTCTTTGGATTGTTATGATTATTATTTTCAACTTTATTTTTTGAGATTGGATTGAGTGCTATTCACTTAAGACTACCTCTTTAAGGGAAACAGATGTTTCTCATGCGAAATGGATTACGAAACTACTGCGGCATGGATTAATTGAAAAGCGAGCTTTGTTCCAGCAGTTGAATATTGGCTAATGAAATGGATATGGAAACAAGTTTACATGGAAGAGTGATGCCTAAAAAACAGATGAATACCGATTCGTTATTCGAAATACTCACGGAATATCAACGTTTCCTTATTCATCAATATTGGAAACAAAAACATGCATTAGAAAAGCACTGGACAATCGCAACTAGAAGAGGCAAGAAAAAAGCACTCGTTGCGCTATCACATCGAATGCTTTGGATTTATTTATTTCATGCTATACCCATACAAAGAATCGCGAATAATTTAATCTAACCAAAAAAGAATTAATCGAAATTACTCTAAACAGATACCTTTGCTTTTCCGTTGGCTTTTAAAACTCCATACCGATTCTCTATCTATTTTTAGAATATTCATAGACCAAGGGGTTATTTATTTTCACAGAAAAAAAAGCCGAGGAATAAATCCTCGACTTTTTCAGGTGCCTAGCGACGTCCTACTCTCACAGGGGGAAGCCCCCAACTACCATCGGCGCTAAAGAGCTTAACTTCCGTGTTCGGTATGGGAACGGGTGTGACCTCTTTGCCA